>NZ_JBRIMD010000008.1:0-186941 GCF_052977325.1 Shewanella sp. 0m-6 | reverse complement strand
TTTCATTGACGTTATAGTCATCAAAAGCACTTCCTGTAATCAAGTGACTGCTTAATTCCATCTGACAAACCATTCTTACTTGCGGATATTGCGTATTTTTTTGACGTGAAAATGCTTCATTATTCTTTGGGCTATCTGGGGCTCGCCAAACCACACCATCAACCCCCAAGAGCGTTAGCCCATTCCAATGAGGCAAATGAGCGCTGGCTAGCCAAGACGAAGTCATTCGTTGAAATACGGCCTTCATTGCTGCCTGACCAAGTGTTTTGCGGCGTTGAGTTAATGCACTTGGTGCGACAAATGCTTTCCCTGTTCTATCAACAATATCAAGTTGATTAACTACTTCTTTCATGGACTTATCATTATAAATAGCCATACCGACGAGTAACCATACCATGGATTCCAAAGTTAATTTGCGTTTACGCATGGTCACAGTGGCAGTCAGAGAATAGGCTTCATCAATAAGCTCTAGAGGAAGTAAGTCAGCCAACGTTTCAATATTATTCGGCTTCCAATCATTGATGATATTAAGTGCTTGAGATACGTCCATAAAAAAATCCGAGTGTTTAAAAACACTCGGATTTTGCCATCTTATAAAGATCGGTCAACCGATCAATAAACTGCTAAATGATCGGCATTACGGCTAATGCCGACCTTTTTTATTCACTCAAGTTTAATACTATTTGATAGTCATTAAGCGGCTGGAGTCTCTTTTACATAGAGATCCATTTGTGGGTATGGAATACCAATGCCAGCTTCATCTAGTGCAATTTTAATCTGCTCTAGAATTTCAAAATGCGCAGGCCAGTAGTCAGAACCATTTACCCATGGGCGAACCACAAAGTTAACCGATGAATCAGCAAGCTCTGACACGGCTACTGTGTATGCAGGATCTTTTAGCACATACTGGTTATTTTCAAGAATGCTAGTCAGTACCTTTTTCGTCTCAGCTAGATTTGCATCATACGAAACACCAATCACTAAACCTAAGCGACGAGTCTCCATCGCGGAATAGTTAACAATGGTGCCATTCATCATTGCCGAGTTTGGTGCGATAACCACTTTATTGTCAGGTGTCAGCAGTCGAGTTGAGAAGATAGTGATTTCATCTACCGTACCCGCAATGCCAGCAGCTTCAACATAGTCACCAACACGGCATGGTCTAAACAGCACCATTAACACGCCAGCGGCAAAGTTAGACAGTGAGCCTTGAAGTGCCAAGCCTACCGCTAAACCCGCGGCACCAATAACAGCAACTAACGAGGCGGTTTGCACACCAATTTGGCCAAGCGTGGCAACGATGGTAAATACAAACACCAATGCCCAAGCCATATTGGCAACAAACGACACGACCGTCGTATCGACTTTACGCTTTTTCAATAATTTTGTAGTTAGTTTTTTTGCTATATTCGATAAGAACTTACCGATGACAAAAATGATAATGGCAAAAAGTATCTTCATACCATAGGTGACGATTAGCTCTGGTGCTTGGTCCATTAAACCTTGCAAGTTATCCATTTACATACTCCCTTAAATATATGATAAAACTATTGAATAATAACTAAAAACTCGACACGTCGGTTCTGTTGACGACCATACGCGTTTTGATTACTGGCAACCGGGAATTGACTCCCCATACCTTTAACCTGAAATCTATTGGCAGCAAACCCAAACTGCTCAACTAATACTTTCTTTACCTGCTCGGCTCGCTCTCGCGACAACTTTTGATTAACGCTCCTGTCACCGATAGAATCCGTATGGCCAACGAGCAACAGTGGCACTCTTGTCACGGCTAGCCAACGCGTTAGCAGCTCAAATGCTTTTACCTGGGACATTAAAACTTGGGATTGAGCAAATTCAAACTTAACAACCACCGATCTATTTTCTTTACAGCTAGCCGGATATAAACGCCCATCACTGGTCGAAAAACATAAGTTTGGCACGATTCTAAGCTGCTCGATGACCACTGCACTGCCTTGACGATGATCACAACCTCGAGCATCGACACGCAGATCTCTGGCAGTATCTTCACAAGCATCTTTTAAATCTGGCACTCCATCAAGATCGGTATCTTGCCACTGCCGAGCCGATAACCCTGCCGATAAGTTCATGGTAATA
The DNA here is from genome assembly GCF_052977325.1 of Shewanella sp. 0m-6. Taxonomy (NCBI): domain Bacteria; kingdom Pseudomonadati; phylum Pseudomonadota; class Gammaproteobacteria; order Alteromonadales; family Shewanellaceae; genus Shewanella; species Shewanella sp. 0m-6. The sequence goes on along the minus strand of NZ_JBRIMD010000008.1, from coordinate 184,823 downwards.
AGCAACATCAGCATCAACTTTACCAAAGTCATCTCCTCTAAAAACCTAACACACTCTACTAAGCTTTTATCGATAAACCTTATATCTGACTAGAAATGTTCGATTTTACCAGCGAGACCCAACATCTATCACCATGGGCTAGGCGGTCAACATTTTACGCCAAATAATTTAAAAACACAGCAGAATAATTAACTTAAGCATTACAAGCATAGCTAATATCTAGCATATTTCGATTTTAGGGCTATTTTCCCCTCATGCAACAATAAAGACCGAACGCAAAGCATAAAAAAACCGTTATTACTGATGTAATAACGGCTTATTTGTGTTTATTAATAGCGTTCTAACTTGTCGCTTTTAACCTGACTTTGATAGTGTCGTAGCACCAGTTAAAAGCCACAGCATAGAAAAAGAAAAACACTAAGAAAGCGGCTTCCATGGCTAAAGCTTGTAATAGCGTCAAGTCTAAAAACCACGCAATGGCTGGTACGGTTATAAATATCAGTCCACCTTCAAAGCCACAGGTATGGGCAATTCGCACCTTTAAGCTACGGTTAATTCTGTCTGCGCCGAAGCGCTTATCAAACCAAATGTTATAAATGTAATTCCAAACAACAGTATACAGACTCAGTCCAACACCCACTGCCATCATAGATGTGGCTTCTGTACCCGATAGCATCGACGCTACTGGAACAATAATGGCCAACGCGATTGCCTCAAAAAGAATAGCGTGAGTGATTCTGTCTTTAAACGTCATTTTTATGCGTCCTAAAATTTACTTGTCGCTATTATCATCTTTAATTACGATACTTAAAAATTAGATACCATCACCTTTACTGATATGTTAACCATTGAACAGCTCTACTCATTTGTAACGACCGTTGAGGCAGGATCTTTTTCTGCCGCAGCGAGAAAGCTTGGCAAGGTTCAGTCTGCAATTAGCCAGCACATTATTAACCTCGAAATCGATACGAATCAGACTTTATTTGATAGAAGTCATCGCTATCCGGTATTAACTCGTGCAGGGGAACAATTACTGCCTCAGGCTAAAGCCGTGATAGCTCAACACCAACGGCTCAACCAGCAAGTTGCCGCACTCGACAAGCAAGAAGAATTAAAACTTACGCTCGCTGTGGACGAAGGGATCCCTTATGACAGGTTTACAGCAATGCTCAGCAACCTATCGAATCAATATCCAGAGTGTGAACTTGAGCTCCTATGTGCTTCGAGTCTAGATATCATTCAATTGGTAGATACTAAGCGAGCCGATTTAGGCATCGTCTTTAGCGAACTGACTTACTCTGAGAGTCTCGATTTTGAATCATTAGGTACCGTAAAGTTTGAGTTGCTCGTAAGCCCTAACCACCCGCTTGCACAGTCGACCTCATCTCATATCGACGTACTTAAACTACATAGACAGTTAGTTATTGGTTCTAAAGCAAAACAAAAAGGTTGGTTTAATACCCCTCACTCTCCGGATGTATGGCATGCAGATAACTACTACATGTTGCTTGAGTTAACAAAGGCAGGTTTTGGCTGGACCTTGTTACCACTGCACATGTGTGAAGAGGCCATTGCAGAAAAGCAGTTATGTAAGCTTAAGATTGATTTCGAGCAGCTCGGTTGGCAAGCCAATGTTGATGTGATTCAACATAAAAGCCGACTCGATAACTCGCTTAATCGTCAGCTAAGAGTATTGATGAGAGATCTGCTCAATTAAGCAAAAAGGTTCACATTGATTAAAAGATGGTTTAAAAAAAACGGCCATTTGGCCGTTTTCATATTTGAGCTAACTTACTCAAAGCTAGCTGGTGTAAAGCTGACTAAATATAAAAGCTTTACTTGCCTTCAGGCTTTGGCGGGTAGTTAAGCAGTAATGCTCCTACCGCTTCGTTAACCACTTCGACACGCTCTTCTGGCGTATCTTTGTCGCGCATTGTGTCTGCAACAGAACCTCTCCAGATAAGCTGCCCCGTCTTGCGGTCGACCATATCTAAAATTAAAGTACCGACTTCATATTCACGAACCGTTGTTTGGCTATGACCAGCGCTGCCACTCCAACCCCAGCCTGGGCCGTAATATGGGTTATAGCCGTAGTTGGTATTGAACGTGTCTACATTAATTTTCTTGTCGACTTTAGTTAAGTAGTTTACTAAAACATCGGCTGTTGCAGCATCAGTTCTTGTTAGCCCTTTTAGCTGTAGCTGATCTTCAACCGCTTTGCGAACGCGTTGATCCATAAGCCCATCGAGATGATAAGTTGCATCATCAGTTTTCTTTTGAACCCAAGCGTAAGTTTTCACTTCTGAAAAGTTTACACCTGGATCATAGTCTGAACTTGTCTTAAGTGAACTACATGCACTTAACGCCAGCGCAGCAATGACAATCAATAACTTCTTCATGTTTTACTCCAACAATAATCATATATATTTTGAGCACTTATTAAGCCAGCTTACAGAGCAATCTATTAATCTACAACTCTATTTTAGTAAAGACACCTGTCATTGAGCTTGACTTCATCGCCCAGCTTAATGATAATGATTATCAATTAGTATATTTAAGAGAATCATTATGCTTTGGTTTATGGCCGCGTTTGCTATCGCCCCTATCGTGTTTTTAATTACCCCAGAAAAAGTGACTGAAAACACAGCCACTGACACCTCATCAATTGACAAACTCAGCAAATACTCATTAGTCATATTGCCATTAGTCGTTCTTAGCTGGGTTGTGATTGCGATTGCAACAGCCCCCGTAACGCACTTTGCCGGTACTGCAATCGGTTTTGTTCTAACGTCTTGCGCTATAGCCTTGCCAAGTACACATAAATATATTGCACCGCTAGCATGCTTAACCTTTGCCTCGTTATTCATTGAGCTCGCGCTTTACCTATAAAGGTTTTAAATTCTGTAAAGAGCTGCAGTTTTTGCTCTAGCTCGCCTCTCAACAGATATGATTCTCTTTCGCTTGCCTCTCCCGTATTGCCTGCATCTTTGCTAAACTGCAGCCATAAGTTAACCAACGACCATATATATGAAATCTGATCCAAACGTATCTTTAGTCTACAGCACTGATAGCGGTAGAATAGCCCCCGAAAAAGCGATCCAATCTGCTCCTGAAGGTGATGGCATTGTCAGAATTCATAAAGACAGTAAGGGTCGTAAAGGCAAAGGGGTTTCAGTTATTAAGGGCCTAGGTTTACCTGAAAAAGAATTAAAAGCTTTGGCACAAAAACTGAAAAAACAATGTGGCTGTGGTGGTACGGTAAAAGACTTCAATATTGAAGTGCAAACCGATAATAGAGAGCAAGTGAAAACGTTGCTCGAGAAGCTCAATTATACTGTCAAATTGGCTGGGGGCTAAACGCGCCTAATATGGAAAAGTCTATGGACAGTCTACAGAATCACTTCTTAATCGCGATGCCATCTTTGCAAGATACCTATTTTGAACGTTCACTCATTTATATCTGTGAGCACAACGAAAAAGGCGCTATGGGCATTGTTGTTAATAAACCCAGCGGCATTATTGTTGATGAACTTTTAGAGCAGATGGAGCTGACTGAAGAGCCTGAAGCAATTGAAGCTTTGGCTGCTGAGGTGTTAGTTGGTGGGCCCGTTAATCCTGAGCGAGGTTTTGTACTCCACAGCACACAAGATTGCTGGAGCAACAGCGAGGCTGTCAGCGATGAGATCATGCTAACAACCTCACAAGATGTACTCACCTGTTTAGGCTCAGATAAAGCGCCAGAGAAATTCTTAATTGCTCTTGGCTATGCAGGTTGGACCCGTGGCCAGCTAGAGCAAGAGATAATTGAAAACACTTGGCTATCAATCCCAGCAACGGCAGAACTACTGTTTGAAGTAGAGCACGACGAACGTTGGCAACAAGCAACTGAGTCCCTCGGTTTCGACATTTGGCAACTGTCTAATCTTACTGGCCATGCATAATCGCCGTAACAGGCACTGTAAATACATAGGAATAAGCTGAGATGGGCGATAAAAGCGTCTTAGGATTTGATTACGGTACCAAGAGTATTGGTATCGCCATTGGGCAAGAACTCACTGCAAGCGCACGACCTTTATTATCAATTAAAGCGGTTGATGGTATACCAAGGTGGGAAGAGATAGGCGCGCTTATCAACGAATGGAAACCCGATCTTGTTGTTGTAGGTTTGCCACTTAATATGGATGGCACAGAACAAGAGATGACTCAACGAGCCAGAAAATTTGCGAATCGAATAAATGGCCGTTTTGGTATCAAGGTCGAGACTCAAGATGAGCGCCTTACCACTGCCGATGCCAAAGCAAGACTCTTTGAAATGGGTGGCTACAAGGCACTGACCAAAGGTCAGGTTGATGCTATGTCTGCAGTCTTGATTGTTGAAAGTTACTTCGAGAATCAATATCTGTAATTCGGTGCAAAATCTGAGTAACCCACATCAATATTAAAAAGGGAGCGACTATTGAATGAGTCGCTCCCTTTTTGTATCACGCCGGTATAAGCTTAAATATACGGTTTAACGATATTCGCCATCATCTTAATATGGGCGTCATCATCATTTAGCGCTGCAATATAACGATATTGTTCACCACCAGCCTCTTCAAAGATTTCACGGTTTTCACCGGCGATCTCTTCTAAGGTTTCTAAGCAATCGGCACTAAAAGCCGGACAAACAACAGCAATGTCTTTAACACCTTGACCAGGTAAAGCAGCCATTGTCGCGTCAGTATAAGGCGTTAGCCACTTAGCTTTACCGAAACGAGATTGGAATGTTGTTATATATTGCTCTTCACTCAGGCCTAGCTTTTCAACCACCAGCTTAGTCGTTGTCATGCAGAAACAGTAATAAGGGTCACCTAAATGCAGGTTACGCTCAGGCATACCATGGTATGAGAGCACTAACTTTTGTGGCTGACCATTAAGCTCAAAGTCTTTAGCAATCGATGCCGCTAAGGCATCAATAAAGTCAGGATGATCATGATAAGTATTGATAAAATGCAGCGCAGGCAGGTAACGCCAGCTTGCCAACTCTTTAGCTATGGCATCGAAAGCCGATGCTGTTGTTGGCGCCGAATATTGCGGGTAAAGCGGCAACACCACTATTTTATCAACTCCCTCTTTATGCATTCGTTGCAGGGTCGATGACACTGATGGCGAGCCGTAACGCATACAAAAATCAACCGACACGTCTGTTCCAGCTTGATCGAAGTGCTCTGCCAACTTTTGGGTTTGACGACGCGTGATATCCATCAAAGGTGAGCCTTGCTCGGTCCACACTTGTTGATAAAGTGCTGCAGATTTTGCTGGCCGTACACGCAATATAATACCGTGTAAAATGATCATCCAAAGCAACTTTGGGATCTCGACTACACGCGGATCGGCTAGAAATTCTGCCAGATAACGTCTTACAGCTGATGCTGTAGGCGCATCAGGGGTTCCTAAATTAACTAACAACACCCCAGTTTTACCGCGCTTTTTATGCCCAACTTCTTTGGTCAATCCTGAAAACTTAGCCAAGATAACTCCTTAACCTTTTAATGATAGCTACAGATACGTTTTGATCCGCTTTGAGATCAACATTAATCATAAAAAAGCTGGCAATACAAGATATTGCCAGCTTTTTATTAAACCGTTGTTAATTAATCTAAATTGAGTGTCACTCCATCCATCGAACTGCTACTCGCGGGATCTGAACTCTGTAACTTAATCATCAAGCGTAAGTCATTTGGCGAGTCAGCGTGATGCAATGCATCAGCGTAACTAATTTCACCATCGCTATAGAGTTTTAACAAGGCTTGATCGAACGTCTGCATGCCCTGCTCATTTGATTTTGCCATGGTATCTTTAAGCAAATGTAGCTCATTTTTAGCAATCAAACTTGCCACTCGAGGGGTGTTAATTAACACCTCAATCGCCGCACGCCGTCCAGTGCCATCACTCTTAGGCACCAGTTGCTGGGCTACAATGCCGCGTAAATTTAATGACAGATCAAATAATAATTGATGATGCTTACTTTCAGGCACAAGATGCATAATTCGGTCAAGGGCTTGGTTAGCATTGTTAGCATGTAAGGTAGCCATACATAGATGACCCGTTTCAGCAAACGACAGCGCAAACTCCATGGTTTCTTGGCTACGAATTTCACCAATCAAAATCACATCAGGAGCCTGACGTAGTGAGCTCTTAAGTGCAGCATCAAAGGACTCAGTATCAATACCCACCTCACGCTGCGTAATAATGCTCTGCCTGTGGTCATGGACAAATTCCACTGGGTCTTCAATAGTCAAAATATGCCCACGTGCATGGTTATTGCGATAACCAACCAAAGCCGCAAGTGAAGTTGACTTACCTGTGCCTGTACCGCCCACCATGATCACCAGACCACGTTTACTCATCACTAAGTCTTTAAGGATCGGTGGCAGCATTAGCTCATCGACATCAGGGATCTTGGTCTCGATACGGCGCATCACACAACCAGGGGCTTCACGTTGCCAAAAGGCACTGACACGGAATCGGCCCAGATCTTGTGCGGCGAAGGCAAAATTACATTCACGAGACTCGTGAAACTCCAACTTTTGTGCCTCTGTCATCAACGACTCAACAAAGTCTAACGACTGCGCCGGAGTAAACGGGTTTTCCCCCAGTGGGCGCAGCTCACCATCAACCTTTGCGCTTGGCGGAAAACCTGCAGTGATAAACAGATCCGATGCCTTACGATCAATCATCACCTTTAGAAAAGGACGAACATCCATAGCCTAACTATCCCTATTAAAAGTTGGTTTGTTTATTCGAACTCTTAGCCATGGCATCTTCACGGGTGATCTGACCGCGATTAACCAAGTTCTGTAAACACTGGTCAAGGGTCTGCATACCATGAGCCATACCTGTTTGAATTGCCGAATACATCTGCGCGACTTTATCTTCACGGATAAGGTTACGAATAGCAGGCGTACCCATCATAATTTCGTGAGCAGCCACTCGGCCTCCGCCCACCTTTTTAATCAAGGTCTGAGAGATAACCGCCTGTAAAGATTCAGACAACATGGTTCTTACCATACCTTTCTCGCCTTCAGGGAATACATCGACGATTCGGTCAATCGTTTTAGCAGCAGAGGTCGTATGTAAGGTACCAAATACCAAGTGACCCGTTTCCGCTGCAGTCATTGCTAGTCGGATGGTTTCAAGGTCTCGCATCTCACCGACTAAGATCACATCCGGATCTTCACGCAGTGCACTTCGTAGCGCGGCGTTAAAGCTGTGGGTATGACGGTGAACTTCACGTTGGTTAATCAAACACTGTTTATTTTGATGCACAAATTCTATCGGATCTTCAATCGTTAGAATGTGGTCATGGCGGTTATCATTGACGTAATCTATCATTGCCGCCAAGGTGGTACTCTTACCTGAGCCGGTTGGCCCGGTCACTAACACTAGACCACGAGGAAAACTTGAGATCTTCTTAAAGATTTCGGGGGCACCTAACTGCTCTAAGCTCAAAATATCGCTTGGAATGGTACGAAAAACCGCAGCCGCACCACGAGACTGATTAAAGGCGTTAACACGAAAACGTGCAAGACCTGGAACTTCAAACGAAAAATCGATTTCTAAATGTTCTTCATAATCCTTACGCTGCTTATCATTCATGATGTCATAGACTAGGCTATGCACACCTTGATGGTCTAAAGCAGGTAAATTAATCTTTCTCACTTCACCATCAACACGGATCATGGGAGAAACACCCGCTGAAAGGTGTAGATCTGACGCATTGTGTTTTACACTAAAGGCAAGTAACTCTGTGATTTCCATAGTTTGGGATATCCATTCAACCAAAAACTTACAACATGACAACAATAACAGACAGACTCGCAATCGCCCAGCATCGGATCGCTCAAGCGGCGCAAAAGGCTTCTCGTCGAGCAGAAGATGTACAACTGCTAGCGGTAAGCAAAACTAAGCCCAATGAATACATAATCGAAGCCTACCAAGCCGGACAACGTCGCTTTGGCGAAAACTATGTGCAAGAGGGGGAATCTAAGATAAATACGCTTAGCGAAGCGTATCCAGATATCGAATGGCACTTTATTGGGCCACTGCAATCTAACAAGAGCAAAATAGTCGCAAGCTTGTTTGACTGGATGCATACACTGGAGCGTGAAAAAATCGCTCAACGCTTAAGCGAACAACGCCCTGAATCATTGCCAGCACTCAATGTATGTATTCAGGTCAACATTAGCCAAGAAGCCAGTAAATCAGGGGTGGCTGTAGATGATGTATTTGACCTTGCAGAAAAAATAGCGCAATTACCTAAGCTGACATTACGCGGCCTGATGGCGATCCCCTCGGCCGACGTTGATGAACAAACCGCAGCGGCTGAACTTTCAGCGTTACAAGGCCTTTATACAGAGCTCGCTAAGCGTTTTGATAGTGTCGATACCTTATCTGTAGGCATGAGTAACGATCTAGAGCTTGCCGTCGCTCACGGCTCAACCATGGTACGTATTGGCAGCGCTATATTTGGTGCTCGCGATTACAGTTAGATAAGATTTAAGATAATAGTGCTTGGCAAACAATCGTAAGATGAAATCAATCGTAATATGAAATGATTGCTAGCACGATACATTTAAGTGCCAACAGCTTGCAATTCACGGTTTAGCCCAGATATTAATAGCTAAAGTTGCCATAAAACCAACTAAAACAACAAGAGATCTTCATGACGCAAAAAAAAGTATGCTTTATTGGTGCGGGCAATATGACTCGCAGTATCGTTAGCGGCCTAGTCAACAGCGGTTATAACCCTGAACTAATCGAAGCCACTAACCCTAGCCAACCAAAGCTAGATGCTATGGTCAGCGATTTTGGTATTAAGGTTTCAAATAACAATCTTAAAGCTGCACAAGCAGCAGAGGTCATCGTACTTGGCGTTAAACCGCATTTAATGCAAGTTGTTGGCGAAGAGCTTAGCGGCTTAGATCTCTCAAGCAAACTGATTATCACCATAGCAGCAGGGGTTACTGCAAAGCGTTATGGCGATTATTTTAAGCAAGAGATCAAACTAATCCGCACTATGCCTAATACTCCTACGCAAATCGGTGTAGGCTTAACGGGCCTTTTTGCAGGTGAAGATATATCTGCTGAGCAAAAAGCTATTTGCGAAACGCTAATGGCCACAGGTGGTGAAATTGTTTGGGTCGACAAGGAAGACGATTTAAACCAAGTCATTGCACTAGCGGGTAGCTCTCCAGCTTATTTCTTCCTATTTTTAGAATCTATGGTAGAAAGTGCTGTCAAAGGGGGGATGTCTGAAGTAGCCGCTAGAGATATGGCGCAGCAAGCAGCCCTAGGTGCGGCGTTAATGGTGAAGCAAAACCCTGAGCTAAGCCTTGCTCAGCTAAGAGCAAACGTCACCTCAAAAGGGGGCACAACAGCGCAAGCCGTTGAGACGTTTGAAAAAGGTAACTTACGAGGCTTGGTCGATAGCGCAATGAACAATTGCATCGCCCGCGCTGAAGAGATGGCAAAGCAGTATTAGTTTTTAAATTTAACTTGAACAAGTAGAGTAAACAGATGAATGCATTTAGTTTTCTGATAAGCACGGTATTCGATCTATACCTGATGGTTGTGGTATTACGTATTTGGCTACAGCTAGCCAAAGCTGATTTTTATAACCCGTTTAGCCAATTTATTGTAAAAGCCACCCACCCGATTGTTGGCCCATTACGCCGAGTACTGCCCTCTTTTGGTAGTTTTGACACCGCCTCTTTCGTACTGGCAATAACCGTCGTGATAGCAAAGTTTGTTATCTTAAGCCTGATGGCTGGCGCAGCGATTGATGTACTGACACTGCTACTTATCTCGCTAGTCTCTGTGATTAAAGAAGCGGGTGTACTGCTGTTCTGGATGCTAATCTTACGTGCAATTTTAAGTTGGGTAAGCCAAGGCAGTAACCCAATTGAGATGGTAATGGGTCAACTGACGGAGCCATTGCTTGCGCCAATTCGCCGTATTTTACCGCCAATGGGCGGCTTAGATCTGTCATTGCTGGTCATGATGATTATTCTTAACTTCGTCAATATCTTACTCGCGCAGTACGTGCCATTTTGGGCTAGCGTATAGTGACACCAGCCATATTGCAGCAGGGTGACCTGCTGCTTCAACTCTATATCCAGCCTAAAGCGAGTCGTGACCAAATTGTTGGCCTACATGGTGAAGAGATAAAAATTGCTATCACAGCCCCACCCGTTGATGGCAAAGCCAACGCCCATTTAACTAAGTACTTATCAAAAGCCTTTAAAGTACCGAAGGGCGATATTGCCATAGTGAAAGGCCAAATGGGACGCCATAAACAGGTAAAAATCACCGCTCCTAAGCTTATCCCAGCTGAAATACAAAACCTTTTGTAACCTTATGCGTATTATTCCAATAGCGCATTGAGCCCAACAAAGTTCTATACTGTTAGCAAGATATCTTCCTAAGGAAAGCGAATATGATCCGTTCTTTAACCGCTGTGCTAATGCTCTGCTTTTGTTTAAGCAGCAATGCATTTGCCGAACAAAAAGAAAAAGTGGGTAACTACGATATCCACTATGTAGCCCTTAGTAGCACCTTTTTAACCCCGAGTATTGCCAAGAGTTATGGTATTAAACGTAGTAGCTACACCGGCATCATCAATATTTCAGTGCTTGATACTAGCGTCAAAGGTCACCCTGCCGTTCCTGTTGAGATCTCAGGCGTCGCCAATAACTTACTCGATGCCAGAATCGACTTAAAGTTTAGGGAAATTCGCGAAGGTAACTCTATTTATTATATTGCCGAAGTTCCGTATCGTGACGATCAAGAGATCAACTTCAAGATCGCAATTAAGTCCGGTAAAAAGCTCAATACCACACTCAAGTTCAAACAAAAATTCTACGTCGAATAATCTCTCATTAAATTGAATAAATAGGGGCATTTCGCCTCTATTTTTTTAATTGTTCAACGCGATTGCTACTATCGAAAACACCGTATCTCGGCTATTATTGCCGCCATTATTAACTGACTCATCGAAAGAATCCCATGAACCAAATCGTCCTTGCCAGCGGCAACAAAGGTAAACTCAAAGAATTTTCTGAATTGATGGCTAATTACGGCGTCGAGATCTTAGCTCAGAGTGAGTTCAATGTTGTTGAAGTCCCTGAAACTGGTACTACATTTGTTGAAAATGCCATTATCAAGGCAAGGCACGCCGCGGAAATTACCGGTCATGCAGCCATCGCTGATGACTCGGGTCTAGAAGTTGACTTCCTACAAGGCGCCCCAGGTATTTACTCGGCGCGTTATGCCGGTGAAGGCGCTAAAGATGAGCAAAATTACACAAAACTATTAAATGCACTTGAAGGCCAAACCGAGCGTAATGCACGTTTTCAGTGTGTTTTGGTTTATATGCGCCACGCTAAAGACCCAACCCCAATTATTTGCCAGGCAGCATGGGAAGGCACAATAGGTTTTGGCCCACAAGGCGAAAATGGCCACGGTTACGATCCTATTTTTATCCCTGCAGAACACGAATGCGCCGCAGCTGAGCTAAGCAGTGATGAGAAAAATACGCTCAGTCATCGTGGTAAAGCATTGGTATTGTTAATTCAAGCCATGAAGCAACAAGGTATCTTTAACTAATGCTAACCCTGCCACCGTTAAGCCTTTATATTCATATTCCTTGGTGCGTACAAAAGTGCCCTTATTGTGATTTTAATTCCCATGGCCAACATGGAGAGTTACCCCAGGCTGAATATGTTGATGCACTGATTAAGGATCTCAAACAAGATCTGCATTATGTGCAAGGTAGGCAACTACACACGATTTTTATCGGTGGCGGAACGCCCTCTTTGTTCGATGCTGCGCATATAGGGCGTTTACTCGAAGAGGTGGATGCACTCATCCCCTTTAGCGACAACATTGAAATCACCATGGAAGCAAACCCTGGCACCCTAGAGCATGATGATTTTGAAGCATACAATAAAGCAGGTGTAACTCGTCTTTCTATTGGCGTACAAAGTTTCTCGACTGACAAGCTCAATCTGCTTGGTCGTATTCACGATAAAGATGAGGCTCAAGTTGCTGCGCAAAAAGCCAAAGTTTCAGGCTACCAAAGCTTTAACTTAGACTTAATGCATGGTTTACCAAACCAAAGTTTTGATGAAGCCCTTGCCGATATTGAAACAGCAGCAGAACTCGCGCCGCCGCATTTGTCTTGGTATCAGCTCACCATAGAACCAAATACCTTGTTCCATTCTAAACCACCGCAGTTACCAGATGATGAAAACTTGTGGCAGATCTACGAACAAGGCCAGAAACGTCTAGCTGAGCTGGGCTATCAGCAATATGAGATCTCAGCATATGCTAAAGAAGGCTATCAGTGCAGACATAACCTTAACTATTGGCAGTTTGGCGACTACTTGGGGATCGGTTGTGGCGCCCACGGTAAAATCACCCTAATTAACGATAATAACGTTAGCGACAGCAAAATTATCCGCACAGTTAAAATAAAGCACCCTAAGGGCTATTTAACAGCAGATAACTATACCTACGAAACCACCGAAGTTGCGCAAGAAGATCGAGCATTAGAGTATCTAATGAATCGCTTACGCCTAATGAGCCCCATTCCTAAGGTGGAATTTGAGCAGCGTACCGGTTTATCACGAGACACCATTAGTGACGGCATCAAACAAGCCTGTGCCAAAGGCTTAATGACCGAGTCTGATAAACATTGGCAACTGACTAGCAAAGGTCACCTGTTCGTCAATGAGTTGCTGTCACAGTTTCTATAGCGCGTTCCATCTGTTACAAACACCAATTAACTAGCTGAATAAAAAAAGAAAAGATGTTAATACCGGCTCGCATAGAAACATTTACTAACACTTAGATCAAAAAATTAACCGCCGGCTTCTTTAGGATAACAATCATAATTCTAAGGAAGCCTAAAAATGCCTATAAAAACAAAAATCAGCTCTATCGCCCTATCACTTTCAATTGTATTTAGTGCCACTACCACATTTAGCACCACAGCGATTGCCGCCTCATCCTCTGTACAATTATTAAGTCCAAGTGAGAGCATTGCTCATAAGGCTGAAAGCGAGTCAGAAAAAGCCAACCTCTTATTTGAAAGCATTTTCATGGAAAATGTTATGGCGAGCCCTATTTCACAAACGCACCTTGGGATTAAAACTGACTATGACAAATGGGACGAGATGGGTGATGCCGCCGATGACGCAGCCCTTGCACGAGATAAAAAACACTTAACTCTGCTACAAAAAATCGACCCAAGTAAGCTCGATAGACAGACTCTACTTAGCTATCAGCTATTAACTCAAAAGCTTGAGCAAAGCATTAAAGATGACAAGTGGCGTTACCATAGCTACCCGGTCAACCAGATGTATGGTGGCCACTCACAAATCGCCTCTTTCTTGATTAACCAGCACCAAATTGGCAACGTTGAAGATGCCAAAGCCTATATTAGCCGCCTACAAGGTGTGCCTAAGCGATTATCTCAACTACAAGCGGCCTTAGAAACGCGTGAAACTAGGGGCATTGTTGCGCCTAAGTTTGTCTTCCCTTATGTAATAACCGACAGCAAAAATATCGTAGCTGGCGCACCTTTCACTGCTGAGTCTAATAAGGGCGATATGGCACAAGATAGCGCGCTATGGGCTGACTTTAAACGCAAAGTATCAAGCCTTGAATTGAGCGATAGCGACAAAGATAGCTTATTACGCGATGCTAAAACGGCATTAGTTAACGATGTAAAACCTGCCTACGACAAGCTAATCGCCTACATGACTAAGCTTGAAACTAAAGCCGATACTCGTGACGGCGCGTGGAAATTTCCACAGGGCGAGACTTACTACAACAATGCATTAGCTCGCACGACGACAACCGACATGACCGCTAATGATATCCATGAGCTAGGTCTATCTGAAGTGGCGCGTATTCACAGCGAAATGCGCGATATCATGACCAAAGTTAACTTTGAAGGCTCATTAACCGAGTTCTTCAAGTTTATGCGCGAAGACGAGCAGTTCTATTACGCCAATGACGATAAAGGCCGCCAGGCATACCTCACAGAGGCCACCGCACTTATCGACACCATGAGCAGCAGGCTCGATGAAGTGTTTAAGGTCAAACCTCAAGCACCTATGATAGTTAAACAGGTTGAAGCCTTTAGAGAGAAATCTGCAGGTAAAGCTTTTTACAACAACCCATCACCAGACGGAAGCCGCCCTGGTACCTACTATGCCAATCTATATGACATGAAAGCCATGCCAAAATATCAGATGGAGGCGTTGGCCTACCATGAAGGCACGCCGGGTCACCATATGCAGATAGCTATCGCCCAGGAGCTTAATGGTGTACCAAAGTTTCGTAAGTTTGGCGGCTATACCGCTTATATCGAAGGCTGGGGGCTTTACAGTGAGTATTTCCCGAAAGAGATGGGCATGTACTCTGACCCATATTCAGACTTTGGCCGCTTAGCGATGGAGTTATGGCGCGCTTGTCGTTTAGTGGTCGATACCGGTATTCACGCTAAAAAATGGACGCGTGAAGAGTCTATCGAGTATTACGTTTCTAACACGCCCAATGCCAAATCTGATGCAGTAAAAATGGTTGAGCGCCATATTGTGATGCCATCTCAGGCAACCGCTTATAAAGTGGGAATGCTAAAGCTACTAGCCTTAAGAGACAAAGCGCAGCAAGCCCTAGGCGATAAATTTGATATTCGTGATTTTCACACCATAGTCCTTAAAAATGGTCCAGTACCGTTAGATGTACTCGAAAGTGAAATCGACCTATGGATAGAGCAAAACAGCTAATAACAGCGATTAATAACGGTTGTAAATAGTCATCCAGGTGCTGTCAGGCGAGCTCTGTCGCTATTGCTCAGTTGCTCTAGCTTAGCCACGATGAGCCAGCCTGCCACAATGACTGAGCGATAGAAGCCTAGCTGCAGTCGCTTAATTGCAGTCGCTTAATTGCAGTCGCTTAGCCACAATCGCTCTAGCGCAATATAGAAATCTAAACTAAAGCGGGCACAATTATATTGTGCCCGCTTTCATTTCTAAGTTGATCAACAAGACACCAGCCCTAAAAGATTCTAATTTACCTCACGGCCTTAGCCATTGATTACAGCCTAACGGTTTATGTAAACAGTAAATTCGATTCAAAATTGTACTTATCACCTCAAACAAATTAGTTTTAATAAGATAAATGTAAACATGCTGCGGTTAAGGGAATATATGTCTGAAAATACGCAAGTTGAGCTAAGCACAGAGATAGGTCCAAACTGGTTTGCCTCTGTTATGGGCACAGGCATCATCGCTAACGCCGCAATCGGGCTACCTATGTTTGGCGGGCACTTAAACGACATAGGGCTGATTATCTGGTTACTCGCATCCTTGATGTTAGTTGCTATGCTATTACTGAAAATAGTTCAGACCATTACCAAGCCCCACATTATCAAACGACAATTTAACGACCCGGTGATGTCGCAATTTTTTGGTGCACCTCCCATGGCGATGATGACTATAGCAGGAGGCGCGCTGTTGTACGGCTCACAAGTTATGGCCGTAGAGACCGCAATGACGCTAGCCTGGAGCCTGTGGATAGTAGGAACACTACTTGGGCTGCTGACCGCCGTTGTTATTCCATTTCGTCTTTTTACCCATCATCAGGTCCGGGAAGACGCCGCTTTTGGTGGTTGGTTGATGCCCGTTGTACCGCCTATGGTCTCTGCTGCTATTGGCGCCATGTTAATCCCCCATTCTGAAAATATTGCCCTACAACAAACGCTGCTTTATGCCTGCTACGCCATGTTTGGCATTAGCTTACTTAGTGCACTAATCATTATCACCATGATCTGGAGCCGCTTAGCTTACTCAGGCACATCAGGCAGCGCGCGCGTTCCGACCCTTTGGATTGTCTTAGGGCCTCTCGGGCAATCTGTTACTGCGGCTGGAGCACTGGGTAGCGCGGCGCTATTTGTGGTCGATGAGCCGATTTCTACAGGCATGAATACTATGGCAATTCTTTATGGGGTGCCTATCTGGGGATTTGCTTTTTTCTGGTCGATATTAGCAAGCTTACTAACACTGCGCGCTCTGCGCAGAAAAATGCCCTTTGCGCTCACTTGGTGGGCATTTACTTTCCCTGTTGGTACTTGCGTTACCGGAACCACACAATTAGCTTTACATACTAGGCTACCTGCGTTTGAGTGGGCTGCAGTTATTTTATTTGCCGGCTTAATTTGTGCCTGGATTATCGCAGCAACTGGCACAATAAAGGGATTTAAAGGTGGCCATATTATGAAGAACCCAACCACATCAAACCATGTCGTTTCTAAGAAGGGCAAGCTCTGAAAGACGTCATAAAAATGTTCAGTCCTAGGTCCTAGGTTCTAGGCCATCACATTTAGTCGTAAGCTCCGACATTAGGCACGCTAAAACTGACATCATTCCAAGGCCAAGGCACCTTCGCCATAAAGGCTGCTAATTCAGGTGAGTCAGCGTGTTGATCACGGATCACAACCATCGTCCTGTGTACATGAAAGGGATGTATAGGCTCATTAGCACCAATGGCGTTAAAGTACTCAGCAAGAATATCTAAATACTCTTTTTTGTCAGCTAGAGCTAACACTGCATCGGCCATTACCGGCGCCCCTTTAAGACCTGACAGATGAGCGGCACAGTCCCAGCTGGCAAACTGCTTGATGATACTTGCTAATAAGTCTGCGCCCTTTTCATCGTAACCTGCTGAAGCAAACAGATCGTACTCACTTTGGACGGTACACCCGTTGACTTGTTGAGTAACAAAGCCAAAGAATAGTGATAACGGCTTATCTTGAGCTTGCTCTTGTTTTAGAGCTTGGTTTGGCGTTTTATTTAAAACTTTATTCTGCTCATTACTTAGCTCTAGCTTTGCATCCAAGTTGGGGGCATTTTTATTCATCAGCTCATAACTGGCGTGGTAATGCAGCTGTAGCTTCGGCATTAAAGCGTTCAGTGTTTCAAGCGTTGCCAGCTTTGCTGACGTATCATTTAAATCTTGATAAAAAATATCGACTTGCCCACTCTGAGTCGGCACTTCAGTCAGCCCTGCAGGTATATCTAATATGACCCCTTTTTGCCGACATACCGCTGAAACAAGACTCGCTGAAGAACCCTGTTTTTTATCAGCGAGATCCATCAGCCAAATACGCCCATCCTCCTCGTCACCAACCGCCACCAATAATTGGTCATCAATTTGAGATTTAATCACAACGGGTTCGAGCCCAAACACCAGCAAAGAGCGAAGAATGCCACCACTATTTCGTTGCATCAGTTGCTTCAGAGGGAATATACATTCACCCGTTAACGATAGCTGCTGCACCACGCCATCTTGCCAGCCAAGCCAAATGCTGTTGCCATCAGCAGCAACAGTGGCCGAGGTTAGACACTCTACAAAGGTTTGCAGCTCATCATGGTGACTTGAGCTGCTATCGCCAGCGGCAATCGCAGTTAATGACGCCACAAGCTCTTCAGCTTGATAACTGGCACAAATTTGTGATGGATTAAGTGTCCTAACACTGCGGCTCCACAGTGCCTTTTTCTGCTTAAAATCGATTAGCTGTAATACAAAATCAAAGCCTGGAGCTTCAGCCTGATCAAAAGCTTCAGCCTGAGCAATCACTTCAGCTTGATTAAGAGCCTCGGCAATCGATTCAGAAGCGTCAGTATCAGTTAATACAGTCATGCTAACCGTCTCAGCATTGGCAAGCAGCGCAATACCGCGTTGGTTATCCATGAAAAAAGTATTACGAACAGAAATTTCCGTCGGTGCGGGCTTGCCTTCAAGTGGATGAACTTTCATCTCAGAACTAAGAGGGCTAAAGCTCACCAGTTGATGCATTCTGCGCTTTTCACGCTGATAAAACACAAACTCATTATCAGCCAAATACACCATACTGCCGTTAACAAACCTAAATGGCATTTCATAACAACTGATATCGGTACAGAGGAGCTCAAAAGAGCCAACTTTTGTATGGCTGTCATTCTCTGCAGCCGCGCTTGCCTGCCTATTTAAGGCTGCGCCTATATCGATACA
This sequence comes from Shewanella sp. 0m-6, assembly GCF_052977325.1. Lineage (NCBI taxonomy): Bacteria > Pseudomonadati > Pseudomonadota > Gammaproteobacteria > Alteromonadales > Shewanellaceae > Shewanella > Shewanella sp. 0m-6. Next base: position 166,721 of record NZ_JBRIMD010000008.1, on the reverse strand, counting down.
GTACATTGACCGGGCGCTGCGTCGCCCACCCTGCTTGGCGCCAACGAGCCAAAGCTTGCCATTGTTACAGCAGGCATCATTTGTTGGGTACAACTCTAGCGATGTTAGCGCAACTAAACTCAGCTTGCTTGGCTTGCGGCTTTGAGAGCTAGAAGCTGAGGATGTATTTAAACTCATGTCGGAGCTTATGCCATTGCTGATATCAGAGCGGGCACCAGAGCTGAAACAAGCACTATAAATTCGGCCTATTGAATCCACCGCAATAAAGCGCTCATCATCAAGCCACTCAACCAAAAGCAGTTCGCAGTTATCACTACCAACCAATTCAAACTGACTCAATAGCTCAATATTGAAACCACTGCGTTTAACTATTTGCAGCTGAATCAATCCATCGTAGTACAACCTATGGTGCTGAAAAGAGTATTCATGCTCAGCACTTGTTTCTGAGGTCGTAGTTGCTGAAATCTTTTCTGCTGAGGTAGTTGTTTCCGAAGTAATTGTTGCTGAAATCTTTTCTGCAGAGATAGTTTCAGCTACGGTTTCAGATGCAGTTCCAAGATCAGCAGAACCCGAAAAAAGTGACTTAATAAATTTATTCAATGTAATACATGTCTCATGAAATAAATGGCTCTACAAAGCATCGAACGATAAAGCTAAGAGAAGATAATATTTTCCAATATTATCTGTAGCTTAAGATAGTTTCACTTCAAGTATCAAGCGCTTTATACCAATCTGGGCCGTAACTAAACTCGAGGCCGAAATATGCTTGGTCATTAACCCTGCAAGCAAATTCGGCTAACAATGGCTTCTATACCCAGGCCACCAGCAGATGCCGATGATGATAAGGCTCGCTAAACTCATCTCCTCGGTTATAAACAGTAGCACGGTTCACCTGCCAGCCCAGTAAGCAGACTGCTCACGACTTTCATTATTCACCAGACTGAAATGATTCAAAAGTGAAAGACCTTGATATAGAACGAACTTCAAACTGTTTCAAATGCAGAACAAGGGAAGGTATTTAAGCTTTGGTACAGCCCAAAAAGAAAAATACCCCGGCTATAAATAACCGGGGTAAACCAAACTAGGTGATGGTTTTAAGGCTGACATTGTTTTAGTTCTTAAACCGTCTGTCAGCATTGATGCAAAATGCTTTTAGCTGCTCTGTATAGCGCAATAGAGAGGGGTCATTCTCGATTACACTATAGGACTCAGAACTTTTGAATCAACTGCCTGCAATTGTATTAAAACGAGAACAAACTTCAACTGAAATGATTTTAAGTTGTTTAGCCAAGGCTAAATTCAGCTTGACTAAACAATGTACAGCAGGGATTAAGTGATTGAATAAAAGGCACTTAAGAACTCACTACATTAGCAAGATTTCACACTGTTCAAAATATAAAACAATGTTTCTCCATTTTACTTACGTTTTGCATACAATTCTTTTAAAGGCGCATCCCAATATGGCGGTGTACCGATATGATCTTTTATAAAATCAATAAAGGCACTGACCTTTGGTGCTAAGTGTTTACGTCTTGGGTAAACCGCTTGTAATGGCAAATGATGAGTCAACTGCCAGTCTTCAAGAATTGGCACCAGAGTCCCCTTTTCCAGCTCATCTTCAAGCAGATAGCTTGCTAGATAAACCACACCGAGTCCGCTTACCGCCGCCGACTTTAATGCTGGGGCATTATCGACTCTGAAATTACCTGTTACGCCAATCTCACAGTAATCATCACCTTGCTTAAATTGCCAGATACTGTGCTCATGCCATTCACCTTGATATACCAAGCAGTTATGGTCTACTAACTGCTCTGGGCGGCTAGGTACACCATGCTTCTCTACATATGATGGCGACGCGGCTAACAAGAACTGACATTTCATCAGTGGTCTTGCAACCATCCCAAGTGGCAATTGCTCTGACATCGTAAGTAGTAGGTCTAAACCTTCACTAACCACGTCGACTTTATGGTCAAGTAAGCTAACTTGAAGTTCGAGCTCTGGATGCTTAGCCATAAACTCTGGCAAAGCAGGGATGATGTGCATGGTACCGAATGACTGAGAAATACCCACTTTCAATACGCCTCGGGTAGCATCATTAAGATTATGAACGCTAGCAACAGCTTGGTCGGCATCTCTTAATAACTCTTCTCCTTGGGCATACAATAGATGGCCCGCCTCAGTTAAACTCAAGCTTCTTGTGGTACGTTGAATCAATTGAACACCAAGCTTATGCTCCAGATCGGCCACTTGGGTACTTACTTTAGACTTTGATATGCCTAACTTTCTCGCCGCAGAGCTAAAACTGCCCGCTCGAGCCACATGGGTAAAAATTGCGATTGGTTCTAAAAGTTCTAACATGTAAATCGCCTTAAGGTGTTTACGACAGTAATAGTACTTCCATCGCTAAGACATGCTGTTTTCTATTAAAAACAATATCTTAAGTGAATATATGTACGCTAGAGTAGAGTTTGTATTATGTAACCAATAGTTGGTTTTTGTTTTTATTTTTAGAAGTATACCAAAAAATCCCCATAACTCATCAAATATGTAGTTTGGGCTAGGTACAAAGGGGATCGGTAGTACAAAAGTCTAGTGAGGCTTTAAATGTAAAAACCCCTGCATAAAGGGGGGATGCAGGGGAGGTTGCAAATCAATCAAGGCAACAGCTTTACTTCATTGTTTTACCAAGCGTATATCTTAGTAACGAGTCCAGTGAAGTAATGTTTACTCAAGCATAGTGGTATTAGAGGATTCAACTAAAGGATAGCTAGCAAGTTCTGGGATCTCGTCACGCAACTGTTGCTCCAGTACCACTAAGGTTTTAAATCTTTCGCATAGCTTTTCGCCACGGGCTTCTAGATCAGCGGCTTGCTGCTCCATCTGCATCTCGATATCATCACCAATGGTTTCCATCTTTTGAGAAAAAGAGTCCATCTTCTGTTCAAAGCTATCACCGTCGCCCGACATCATTTGTGCGCCTAAAGTCATCATCATGCTGCCGAGTGAGTTCTGCACTAACTCTTCCATCTCTTGCTCAAACTCCTCTCCAAAGGCATCTTCTAGTGATGACTCTGTCGAGCCAAGGTAAAACGTATCGCCATGTTGGTACGCTACGCTTTCGATTCGTTGCTCAAGACCTGACATCATTTCGTCAATCTTAGCACCTGCGCTATCACCTAACAGTGGGGTTAACGCAAGACTCACTGCAGAAGAAGCCATTCCAACCGCATCATTAACCAGTTCAATCACCTCAGGTACTTGCGAAGAAACCTCTTGTGAATACTGACTCACTAATGCTTGCTGCTGTTTATTAAGTGACACTTGCTTGCCATTAACAAATAGCTCATCCATTTCGATGCGATACTTTTCATCACCAACCTCACTGACAATCAGTTTCTTAGGCTCTACCGTGACGTCATAATTAAGCGCGACTTCGCACTCTTTATTCATTGACTGGTCGCTATGAGCGGCAACGGTTTGTAGACTCGTTGCTGATAGCAACACGGCTGAGATCCCAACAGAGGTAAGTAGTTTTTTCATCGCATCAATCCTTTATCGCTATAGTCTGTATGATATTATTTTCAATCTTGACGTAAATAAAGCATAGACCATGCCAAACAAGCTAACACCATGTTTTTAAAGGTTATCACTTGAGTTGTATAGAGGTGATACACGCTGCTAAATAATATATTTGGCCAATTAAGCTAACAATTGGCCAAATATCAAAAACAGCTGATGTTGATACTGATGTAGGAACTAATTGTAGAAACTGACTATAGTGACTGGCTGTAGACAATTGACTGAGTAAAACTAAAAAATCGAACGGCCTAAAGTCTGACTCAAGGCTTCTAACACTGCCGTGCCCGCTAAAGAGTTGCCATTGGCATCAAGCTCCGGAGACCAAACACATACAGACATGTCACCAGGGATCACCGCGATAATGCCACCGCCGACACCGCTCTTACCCGGCATACCGACGCGATAAGCGAACTCACCCGCACCGTCATAAAGGCCGGATGTGGCTAATAACGCATTTAACTGCCGATTCTGTACAGGACTAATTAACTGTTTACCAGCAAGGCTTTTACCTGAGTTAGCTAAGTAAAACATAGCACGGGAAAGATCTGCGCAGCTCATGCGAAGTGAGCAATAGTGAAAGTAGCTGTGCAACACAGTATCAACGTCGTTATTAAAATTACCGAATGATTTCATCAAGTAAGCTATCGCGGCGTTTCTTGCGCTGTGTTGATATTCAGATGCGGCAACGATTTTATCGTATCCCACTCTATTGTTTTCACTTAAACCACGAACAATCTCAAGCATACGGTGCTTAGGCGCACCTAAACGACTTTGCAAAAGATCGGCAATAACCAGCGCACCGGCATTGATAAATGGATTTCGCGGTAAGCCTTTTTCCAATTCAACTTGAACTAAAGAGTTAAAAGAATGGCCTGAGGGTTCTTTACCGACTCTCGACCAAATCTCATCTTCTTCATACAGCATTAGCGCCAAGGTAAGACTAAATACCTTAGAAATACTCTGAATTGAAAAGGGCTCGAGATAATCTCCAGCCCCTATAGTGACACCGTCAGAGGTCGTCACTGCAATACCTAACTTATTAGCATCAACTTGGGCAAGGGCTGGAATATAGTCAGCCACTTTACCCTGTCCTAGAAGAGGTCGTACTTTTTCTAGGATCTCTTCAAGTAATGCCAATTCAGGCATTAGCCCCACCAAATATCGTAAAGCTCGCCAATTTCGAGATCAGATACAGGTTGAGCGTCAAAGAATGCTTTAACTGCAGCTCGGTGCTCTTCTGTACACTTGCCGATACCTTGAGTGGCAATAATACCTTCCCACTCTTTGTGTCCACCGCCGTGATAACCTAGGTCGTTAGGTTCAATCACTTCATCGATAAACTGATCAACGATTGCATCAATTTGCTCTTCTGTTACTGACTCATTAAAAATCCAGTTAACGTCAAATCCAAACTCTTGGAACTCATCAACGCGTAATTTCTTACGTAAGCGACGGCTACGGTTTGCTGCCATGGTTGTTCTCCTAGATAGCTTATTTACAGTATATAAATTCGGTTTAGCGCTTAAACACGCTCAAACATAAGATCCCAAACCCCATGACCTAAACGGTGGCCACGCGCTTCGAATTTAGTCAATGGACGATGATCTGGACGTTCAACAACATCACCTGTCGCAGATTGGTTTTTATAACCAGGCGCGGCATTCATCACTTCTAGCATATGTTCGCTGTAGTTTTCCCAATCTGTTGCCAGATGGAATACACCGCCAACCTTAAGTTTCTTGCGGATCAATTCAGCAAATGGTGCTTGAACGATACGGCGCTTATGATGACGAGTTTTATGCCAAGGATCTGGGAAGAACAATTGCACACAAGCCAGACTGCCTTCAGCAATGCTATTTTCAAGTACTTCAATTGCATCATGGTGATAAACACGTAAGTTAGTCACGCCCGCTTCAGCAGCTTCTGCCAAGCATGCACCGACGCCGGGTTTATGCACTTCGATACCGATAAAGTTAAGCTCAGGAGCCGCCTTAGCCATTTCCACCAATGACGCGCCCATGCCAAAGCCGATCTCTAGAACGGTATCTGCTTCACGACCAAATACTTCGACTAAATCAATCGATTCTGGAGTGTAATCTAGGCCCATGATTGGCCATTGCTGCTCCATTGCTTGAGCTTGGCCTTTAGTTAAACGGCCCTCTCTCAATACAAAGCTTCTCACTTTGCGAAGGTATTTACCTTCTTCATTGAATTCAGCGGTTGTTACGTCGCTCATTTTCGCCCTCGCTTAAGACAGCATAATTTAAAAAAGAAAGGCATTATCCAAAGTTCAACCTTCAGTGCAAGCCTTATTGTGGCGAAATTATACCAATAATCTCAGTTTGTGCGAGCAGTGCCTTTGCTTTACAGCTAAATAAGCCATATTTTGCTTACAACTCCAGCCACTTTGCCATAAAAAGCCCTGTGCTTTGCTTGTTTAAACCCTAGGCTAAAGTTACACTGCGCCGATGAAAACTACCGCGCTTTTTTCAACAAGAATTATCGAATGGTACGACAACTTTGGTCGTAAACAACTTCCTTGGCAACTCAATAAAACCCCATATAAAGTATGGATTTCAGAGATCATGCTCCAGCAAACGCAAGTTGCTACGGTTATCCCCTATTTCGAAAAGTTTATCGCACGATTTCCAGATATTGATAGCCTAGCCTGTGCCGAGCAGGACGAAGTGTTGCATCACTGGACTGGACTTGGTTATTACGCGCGCGCCAGAAACCTACATAAAGCCGCACAAATAATGCAGTCTGATTTTAATGGCGAGTTTCCAACTCACTTTGATGATGTTTTGGCATTACCTGGTATTGGTCGTTCAACGGCAGGTGCAGTGCTTTCGCTATCTTTAGGACTCAACTTTGCTATTCTCGACGGTAATGTGAAGCGTGTTTTAGCTCGCCATGGTGCAATCGAAGGCTGGCCAGGTAAAAAACCTGTCGAGCAGCAACTTTGGCAATTAACCGAAATGTTAACCCCAGCTAAAGATATTCAAAAATATAATCAGGCCATGATGGATATTGGTGCAACAGTCTGTACGCGCTCCAAGCCTAACTGCGCCCAATGCCCTGTAGCCATAGACTGTAAAGCCCAGTTAAGTGGCCGGCAGACCGAATATCCAGGTAAAAAACCAAAGAAATCCATTCCAGAAAAGTTTGCTTGGCTATTAGTCATAGAAGATGAGCATCAAGTGCATCTTGAGAAACGACCACCCGTGGGTATTTGGGGCGGTCTCTGGTGCTTTCCTCAATTTGCAGAGCGCGCCGAACTCGACGCTTATATTAAAGACAAGCAACTAAAAATGACCTCGCAACAAGAGTTAGTCGGTTTTAGACACACTTTTAGCCACTTTCACCTCGATATCCAGCCGGTGTTGGTCCGAGTAAGTGGTATTAGCAATAACCAGATCATGGAACAAAGTTCCACGCTCTGGTATAACTTATCTCATCCACCTAAAGTTGGTTTAGCCGCCGCTACTGAGCGAATTCTGGCTGACTTAGGTTCTGTATTAATTAAGGAGTAATCATGGCTCGCACAGTAAACTGCGTGTACTTAAACAAAGAAGCAGAAGGCCTAGGTTTTCAGCTTTACCCAGGTGACTTGGGCAAGCGTATTTTCGACAATGTCAGTAAAGAAGCTTGGGCACTTTGGCAGTCAAAACAAACCATGCTGATCAACGAAAAGAAACTGAACATGATGAATGTTGATGACCGTAAGTTCTTAGAAGAGCAGATGGTAAACTTTTTGTTTGAAGGTAAAGATGTCGAAATTGAAGGCTACGTGCCGCAAAAAGACGACGAGTAACTGACTGTTTAGCATTAGTTCGAGCTGGTCGCAGCTTTAGTCTGCGCCACAATGTAACGTCATCAAAAACGCCGCTTAAATTAATTTAAGCGGCGTTTTGTTTTATCTATTTAAAGCACTTTTTGGTGACTTGAAATTACTTACGAATTCCTTCTACCACTAAATCTAAAACCACATTAGCTGATGCTGGCCCTAAATCGACTTTAACGTCATAGTCTTTTAAGGCAAATTCAGTGCTGCCAACAAAACCTGAACGATAGCCGCCCCATGGGTCACTGCCCTCACCTATTATTTTGGCATCTATGGCTAACGGCTTTGTGACACCATTAAAAGTAAAGTCACCATTAATAACAAAATTGCCGTCGCCCTTGTCTACTGCTGATGTTGATACAAAGCGTGCCTGCGGAAATTTGCCCGTATTTAAGAAGTCGCCACTACGTAAATGCTTATCTCGCTCAGCATGATTAGAATCGACGCTGGCTGTCTTAATAGTCACATTGACTGTAGAATCTGCAATATTGTTGATATCGAAGCTAAAATCACCTGCAAATTGATTAAAACGGCCTACCACAAAGCTATAACCTAAATGGCTTACTTTAAATTCGATAGAGGCATGCGCGCCCTCTGTATCTATCACATAGTCTGCGGCTTGCGCGGTACTTACCATACTCATAGAAGTGGTTACTGATGCTGTTAATGCTAGAGCTAAAAATTGGCTGTTCATATTCTATCCTTGTTTATCGTGCGCTCGATTAAATGAGCTAAATCGTTTGAGCTGGTTAATCTTTGCTGTCATAGCGGCGTAACTTTAAGGCCCTATGGCAATGGCTTAATCATTCTGCTTAGGGTTTTGTCTTTATCAATATAGTGATGTTTGAATGCCCCTATAGCATGAATAACCACCAGAGCAATTAGCCCATAAGCTAAATATTGATGAATAGCCCCAGCGATATCGGCTTGTTTGCTTATCAACTCACCAAAACTTGGCACCTCTAACCAATCAAATATCCAAATACCTCTGCCATCCGCCGTCGAAATGAGATAACCACTGAGCATAATCAGCAGCATTAATAGATAAAGTGCATTGTGCGCTAAGTGAGCTGCACGTTTTTCCCAAGGCTTATGGGTCGTCAACTCGGCCGGCTTAACCGAAAAATAACGCCAAACGAGTCTAATTAAAGTCAGTAGCAGCAATAACAACCCAATACTCTTATGCAGATGGGGGGCAGTTTGGTACCAACTGCTGTAATAGGTTAAATCGACCATCCAAAAGCCGACGGCAAACAGTCCAATCACAGCGATGGCTGATAACCAATGGATCAAAATGGCCACCAAGCCGTAAGAGTTATCTGTATTGCGAAACATAATTTTCCCAGCACCTAGTTAATGAACCCATCATACAAACTATTTTTAAACATAAAACCAGTAAATTTAGGCGGTTAAATTCTATTTTTTAGAAAGGTTTTGCTCGATAGCTAAGCAAACTGCTCATGGTTGAATAAAGCAGCTCAAACATCGCGGTATTACTATTGCTGTTTTCGTTAACGCTTTATTAATAGCGCAACGGTTAATCAATTGATGAGCGCATGGGCTCAGTTGATTGTTCTGATTTATCAAGCTGCACACAAACTAGCCGAACAATCATTAATGAGTAAAAAAGCCCTTGCAGGATTTTATATCCCGCTATAAGATACGCGCACTCCAAACGGGACAGGCCTTAACGCCATCTAGTTTGCAGTAGCAAATCTAACGTTTACATTTATGTATCGCTAGTTGCCCGAATAGCTCAGTCGGTAGAGCAGAGGATTGAAAATCCTCGTGTCCCTGGTTCGATTCCGGGTTCGGGCACCAACATTTTTTAATGAGTGACTTAACAATAGTTAATTGACTGGTTAAACAAATAAGCCGGCATAGCTCAGTTGGTAGAGCAACTGACTTGTAATCAGTAGGTCCCGAGTTCGACTCTTGGTGCCGGCACCATAAAAACAAAAAAGCCACTCAATAGAGTGGCTTTTTTGTATCTAAAATCAGCAAGCATATTCCCAAAGTTATACCCAATCTATACCTAAGCTACATCACTCAATAAATTATCTTTCTATCACACAGGGGATTGCTCACCTGACTGAATAATTTGTGTCAGGTAGCCACTGTAACTCATGCATACTTAACTATCACAATTAATTTAATGAAACCTGATTTAGCCAAACCCAATGTGACGCAGCCCGATTCAATCGATTTCGAATGACTGCAACCTACCCTTTTTAGCTATAGCTTACTTTTGCTAACGCCTTTTGCTAAATTCTGCTTAGCTTGCTAATGAACTTACGACTGAAACTGACGGCTTTGCTTACTGTTTAAATCGCAAGCATCATGATTCGGTTATTTTTCATAGCACCTAGCGTTCATAGCACCTAACTTTCATAGTATCTAACTTTCATAGCACCTAGCGTTCATAGTATCTAGTTTTCATAGCACCTAACTTTCATAGCACCTAACTTTCATAGCACCTAGCGTTCATAGTATCTAACTTTCATAGTATCTTGCGTTCATAGTATCTTGCTTTGCCAGCAAACATATTTACCTGACTTACCCCTTTGCTGTGAAAGCTTACAGCTCATAGTGGCGAAGCAAATGGCGCCACTGCGCAAATAAAGCTCAAGCAGCCTTAAAAACAAGCGCAAACCTCGGGGAGAGCTTATTTGTTGCGCAGTTGCACACTTAGGTACTTGCACCTTCAAAAACATCGCTATATTATACGCGCACTCCAAACGGGACTGGCTTTAACGCCATCAAGTTTGCAGTAGCAAATCTAACGCTTACATTTAGTAGCGATTAGTTGCCCGAATAGCTCAGTCGGTAGAGCAGAGGATTGAAAATCCTCGTGTCCCTGGTTCGATTCCGGGTTCGGGCACCAACATTTTTTAATGAGTGAGTTAACAATAGTTAATTGACTGGTTAAACAAATAAGCCGGCATAGCTCAGTTGGTAGAGCAACTGACTTGTAATCAGTAGGTCCCGAGTTCGACTCTTGGTGCCGGCACCATAAAAACAAAAAAGCCACTCCTTCGAGTGGCTTTTTTGTGTCTGTAATTTAACAATGTATTCTTAGTCGACATGCGGTTAACGTTTAAAACACTACTGGTGCTGCTCCCCCTTTAACAGGTAATCAAAGTCAGTATAAAGATTTGCTCCCTCAGCCAGAGCTTAGCGCTGCAGAGGCAAGGCCATTCATGGCTCTTCGGTAACTGCGCCTGCGTTACTCAGCCTCCTATATTCATATAGCCTTGTTTTCATATAGTCGTGTATTCATACAAGCTTGCATTTATGATATTTCCAGCAGCAAACCTTAACGGATAGAGGAAATGTCTTATGTATGTCGGGAACATACAAGACCATGTGGTTTGCAACGAGTGAAGAGCATAGTCATTTTACGTTTAAGCTCGTTACACAGTATCAGAGCCGCTAAAACTTGCCTGTAAGGAGCGTTTTTGCGGCCTCCTTCTGCATTGAATAGGCTCAGAAGAAAACAACTATTATGTCATCCATTCGCCTTGAAAGAGTTTGCCAAGAAACACTCTGAGTAGATCAACTTCTTATACTGATTGGTATAATGAGCCTTCAGTCAGTGGTTATTTTCAAAAGCCACCTGTTAGCAATAGCTAACCCACGCAATAAAATCGTCATCATTAACTGTCTTAATCTGTGTCTAAACGCACTATCTTGAGCAGTACTTGAGCAATGACAGTGGTAAATAACTTACTTTAGACAGCTTTAGATTGCGATTCGTCGCCACAAAACAAAAAAGCACTTGCACCTTATAAAACATCACTATATTATACGCGCACTCCAAACGAGACAGGCTTTAAATGCTGTGTTTGAAGTAGCAAATCTAACGCCTACATTAGTAGCGATTAGTTGCCCGAATAGCTCAGTCGGTAGAGCAGAGGATTGAAAATCCTCGTGTCCCTGGTTCGATTCCGGGTTCGGGCACCAACATTTTTTAATGAGTGACTTAACAATCGTTAATTGACTGGTTAAACAAATAAGCCGGCATAGCTCAGTTGGTAGAGCAACTGACTTGTAATCAGTAGGTCCCGAGTTCGACTCTTGGTGCCGGCACCATAAAAACAAAAAAGCCACTCAATAGAGTGGCTTTTTTGTATCTGTAATTGCTCATCATTTAAAGTTCTTAATACTAAAGAAAAATCTAACGAGATAGACGCCTAACCTCCCATGCGTCTCCTATAGCACTCTAGCACTTTGTATAAGCGTTATGTTGTTCCTGAACGCTTTTCCCACCTTTGCCATGCTTTGCCCTTAAAAAAACAAAAAGGAGCCCTTAGGCTCCTTTATGGATCAAACCTCAACATTAAAGAGGCATGACAGAGTGACTAAGCTGATTACCAGCTGCGCATCTTATGGCCTTTTAAGGCGTAGAATAAGATAAACAGATAACAAGGTAAGCCAACCCAATACGCAACCTGTGTATTGCCTGCAAAGTAGGCCACTTTACCAAATACCAAAGGTAAGATTGCACCACCTGAGATCCCCATGATTAATAGAGCTGAACCTTGAGCCGTGTACTTACCTAAACCTTCTAGTGCTAACGGCCAGATTGATGGCCATACAAGTGCATGAGCTAAACCCATCATAGCGACAAATGTCACCGTATCAGGGATCACCGGAATACCGCTCCAGCCCCAAAGAATATCAGCAATCATTGTGCTTTCACGAGAACCTAACGCAGCACCAATAATACAGGCAATCCCCGCTAGAGCTGAGCCAAGTAGTGCCTTTTCTTGACTAATAAACTTAGGAATACAAGTCACACCAATAATGTAGCCAAACACCATAAACACCATGGTGTAAGACGTCAGTGAAGCAAAGTTATTTACCCCTAAACTCTCACCGTACAAACCAATTGTGTCACCAGCAATAACCTCGACACCAACATAAGCAAACAAAGCAACTGCGCCTAGTACCACTTGTGGAAAGTGAGTAATACCACCCTTTTCTTGATGATCATCAGCCACTTCAAACTCTAGCTCTGGCAGCGATGAAAACTTAACTAAACCAATTAAGAACGTCAGTGCTATAGCCATATAAATATAAGGCATCACCAGTCTTGATGATAGCTCATTGATCTGCGCTAAACGGTCGGCCTCGCTCAATGCCGCTAAGTGATCGGCAGTAAAATTTTCAAAACCTGATAATACCAATGCAGTAAATAAGATAGGTACGATGACACCAGCACCTTTGTTAATCAAACCCATAATACTAATACGCATTGCGGCGCTTTCTTTAGGGCCAATATGCACAACATAAGGGTTAGATGCGGTTTGCAAAATGGTCAATCCCGTACCCAATACAAATAACGCTCCTAGGAATAGGATAAAGTTGGCACTCTGGGCAGCGGGAATAAAGAGTAATGAGCCAACAACCATAATAGCTAGGCCTATCGCCATACCATTTTTATAACCCGTCTTCTTAAGTATCGATGACATTGGTAGTGCCATCACCGTATAAGCTATATAGAACGCAAACGTAACAAATAACGCTTGGAATTCATTAAGCTCACAAATGATTTTAAGGAAGGGGATCAGTGAGCCATTAAGCCAAGTCACAAATCCGAAGATGAAAAAGAGCACACCTATAATGGTCATAGGCAGTAAGCTGCTCTTGGGGCTAACTTGAGCCTGAGTCGTTGCTGTCATGTATTAAACCTGCTTCTTATAGTAATTGATTTTATGATACCAGATTAAACTGCTACCCCATCCTTCATTGATACCACTTAGCTTTTGCAGACTGTCATCTGCTTATATTCTGTGCTTAGCTTTTTAACGTAGTGCTAATTCAAAGCCCAATGTTTCATCGATGTTAAAGCATTATTGCAAAAAAGACAACGCTGTCATTTTTACTTAAACAACCTATTTAACTTAGTTAAAGTTGCCTCCCCGCTTACTCCCAGGCAGTATAAAGCCCAAGCTTTAGATTTAACTTAAGAGTAAGTTTAAGGCTAACAACTTAAACCTTGATGAAAATCTCGCGCTTATACATCCAGTAAAGTACCAACCACTGCACCAATAATAAGCCTATAACGCTTGCTAATGCCTGCGCATTCTCAGGCAAACTTAAAATCACGCCACCAAATAAGCTGCTTGCGGTGTAGTTCCAATTTACGATACTCGAAGCAATATAAATCACAATTGAGTTGCAGCCAATGACCGTAAATAAAAAGGCCCATTTCTGCACTTTAATGACATCAATGATGGCGTAAAACAGTGCCAAGAGCAGTATGCTCCAACCCGATGTCACTAAGGTAAAACTGCTGGTCCATAGGGTTTTGTTCACAGGAATGAGAGGAGATAACAACCAGCCTCCCCCAACGAACGCGATACCCGATGCCATTAATATAGCCACTTTATACCAGTCACCTTGAGCATGGGGCTTGACGATAAAGTGCCCCACAAACACTCCTATTAAGCCATTAACTACAGCAGGGATCGTCGAGAGTATACCTTCTGGATCAACCGCCGCATTTTGATAAGTCACTCCAGGTAAAAACAAACTATCAACTGCCGCATTAATTGAGCCCGTCACAGTAAATGGACCTGTGTCATCAAGGGATATAACGGGAAAGGCTTGTAGTAAAGCATAACCAATTAGCACTGTAATCGCGGTGATAATTTGTGTCCGCAAGCTAGTGTGCCAAACCAGTAAAGCACAAAAAAACCAAGCAAACGCGATTCTGCCTAACACACTGGCATAGCGAACGTCGCCAGCAGAAAATGGTGCCCCTGTACCCCAGCCATGGTTATAAATCACGCCAAAAAACAGTAATAACAGCAGTCGTTTTACCGCATGTTTATATAAAGGAAAACGTTGAGGTATTGGCAACTTATCAAGGCGTTTTGGTGACAAGCCTAATGCGACACCTGACAGGAAAATAAATAACGGGAAAATTAAGTCGTAGAAGGTAAAGCCGTTCCAAGCACTATGATGCATTTGCGCGTCAAACCACTTAAAGCCAGCCCAACCGGTCATCACCAACAAAGCAGCAAAAATAGCTTCGCCACCTAAGATCCAGAACATATCAAAGCCACGTAATGCATCTAAAGACTTGAGCCTAAGCTTTACTCTGGGCTTTTCATTTGATTGGGGGTTATTTGTTATTATTGTCATGGTAACGACCCTTTCTACGACTTTTTATAATGGGTATAAATCAAAGCCTTTGTTTTTCAAGTTAGTATTCACTACTGAGGCTTTGATTGACAGCTTCGTTGTTAACTGTAAATTCTTAGCTACTGAGTACTTGAGTGCTGAGTACTTGAGTGCTTAAGTGCTGAGCTCCTAAATACAGAGCTCTAAAATGCTTAGTGATTGAGCCCTTGGATACATAATCCTTGAGTACTTAATCCTTGGGTACTGAGGTCTTGAATGCAAGGCTCTTTGCTACAGAGCCCTTAGTAGCAAAGCCCTTAGCAACAAAGTCTTTAATAGAAAAAACCTTAATAAAAGAGCACTTAACAGACGAATGTCTAACACTTAGGCTCTACATAAGCTCGATAACATAGCTCATCTAGACAGCAGCACCTAGACCAGAGAATCCAGATAAGAGTATCTAGACAGCCTAACGCTTAAAAACTCGCTCACCAGCAATGAAGGTTTGCACGGCACCATAGTTATTATCAACCAGCACCATATCGGCTCGGCCGCCAAGCTTAAGTGTTCCCATCTTGTCACTAATACCTAAAAATTCAGCTGGGTATAGCGATGCCATTCGCAGTGCTTCTGCAGGCTCAATACCCAACATATTGATAGTATTAGCCACCGCACCAGCCATATCGAGCACGCAGCCCGCAAGCTCACCCGTTACAGCGTTGAGCCTGTCGCCAACACGCAGCACCTGAGTACCAAAGAGCTCAAAGCTGACCTCCTCCTCCAAACCGACTGGCGGCATTGCATCAGTCACTAACATCACCTTACCTTTAGGCTTGGCATTGATTGCGACTCTTGCCGAAGCTGGGTGAACATGGTGACCATCAACAATCAAGCCACACCAGGCATCCTGGCTCTCAAGCGCAGCACCAACCATGCCAGGATTTCTTGAATCTAGTGCAGACATAGCATTAAACAGGTGAGTAAAACCTGAAGCACCAGCGCCAAGGGCTCTTTTAACCGTCTCGTAATCTGCATTAGAGTGGCCTAGACACACTCTTACATCAGCTTTAACTAAGGCCTCTATGACTTCAGAACTCACATTTTCAGGTGCGAGAGTAACGACTTTGATGCCTAAATCTTGACGACTAAAAACCTCAAGTTCCGCATCTGAAATGCGTCTAATATGAGGCTGTGGGTGCACACCTTTTTTAGGCACACTTAAATGGGGCCCTTCAAAGTGAACACCTACAACTCCTGCACTGTTTATCGTTATCGCCTCTGCAACGGCATCAGCAGCTTGACGCATAACACTGACATCATCGGTAATTAACGTCGGTAGAAAAGCCGTAGTGCCAAATTTAGCATGAGCTTGGCCAATGGCTTCAATGCCTCGTAAGCTCGGAGAGGCATTAAATAACACCCCACCACCGCCATTAACTTGTACGTCAATAAAGCCTGGTGCAATAAGGCCGCTTACGCGTGACTCGCTGGCCCCCTGCACCGTATCAAACGCCAATATATGGCCGTCTTCAAACGTGATAGGCAAGTCAGTATGGAATCGAGTTCCGTCAAACACGCGATCTGCAATTATCGTCTGCTTCATTTTATTCTCGCTTACTCAAATATGGCGCCATTGAATTGTTTTCTATCTGCTATACATGCCCGCGCTTAAGCCTTCGCATCTTGCTGCTGAGCATAAAAGGCTGCGCCCCACTCTGGCGGCTGCAGTGTGGGTGAAAGTCTACCTAATACATCTTCGTCTAACCAAGCTGCTAATGGTTCAGCTAATCCACCAATCATAGAAAATCGAGGCGGATTTAACTCAAATAACTTTCTAGCTAGTTCGCTTATATAGCCTGCGCCTTCACGCACTATGTCCAGAGCGACGCCATCATTTTGCGCCGCACATTCAAACACGATTCTAGCAAGCTTGGCGTAGGTACTTGATGACTGCCCAGCGAGATTTTCAACAATGCCTAATGCGCTATTAACCTCAAAGTATTCATAGAGTCGCTGACTTAATAAGGTTTTTTCACCAAAACCATCTAAATCTAATAACGCGCTCTCACTGGCCTTTAGACCAAGCCAAGCGCCACTTCCCTTATCACCTAAGGCAAAGCCGTGGCCGCCTAAAAACAGCTCTTTATCTGCTACGCGAGCGTAACCACAAGAGCCTGTACCTGTGATAATAACCGCGCCATCTAGGCCTTGATGTGCACCAATACAGGCTGTGTGTAAGTCGGTAGTCAAATACATACTGGCAAACGGATGCTGCCAAGTGGCGATATCTTGATACAGCCTAGGCACATTCACTCCGGCTAATCCAAGGCCTGCGATTAAACGCTTGCTATCGGCGGGAGTCAGACCCGCATCAGCCAATGCCAGTTGGCTAGACTCTTCAATGGATTGAAATGTTTGAGCTAAACCATGAAGGGGATTGGCGCGCCCTGCGACACCCGTACCGAGAACTCGATAGTCACGAGTGTAAATTGTTGCACGGCACTTACTACCACCACCGTCGATTCCTATGTATAGGGACTCTTCTTTCGTCTGGCTCATGCCCATGACAGACCTCTTTATTGTTCTCATTCTTTTAGTGCAGAATGGATCTAGGTTTTATATACGCGAATTGCGAATAAAGCCCACCAAGTTAACCTCATGTTACAACAACAATGACAGCGTTGTCATTTGTTTTTTAAACTTGATCACAAAAACCAAAAAAACGCAGCAACGCCTTAGCACTGCTACGTTCAAGCTTAGTTACTACTTACATTTCCAACCAACACACCTGTTGAGTAATTGTTACTTAACAATTAGAGCGCGCCCTTTACGCTTACCGTCAGCTGCAATAACACGCACCTCAACTGGCGCGGTAACTGCTACACCATCTGAATATGCCTGCCATTGTCCTGTTGCATCACGATATTCAATACTAAGACCTGGAAAAATCACATTGGCAAACAATTTTCCATCTTTGATGACAGCACCAGCTGTAGGAACTCGATAGGCGATATCTGCTTTATCTAGCTTAATAAGTTCTTTAGCACCTAAGGTGTTTGCCACACGGTGCCAATCATCAGCCTGAGCTTGACGCATCTCTTTAGTAAAGAAGCCACTTTGTTGATTATAAACCGCGCCTTGGTATTGATAAGGTACTTCCCACTGTGGCTTATGCCATGCACGCTCAGCGAGCATCATTACTCGAGGAAACATCATGTATTCAGCAACATCATCACTGCGCACGGTTTCGCTCCATAGCTGACCTTGAATACCCGTAAATTGCATTGAGGCTTTTAATGGTCCGCTAATGATGTTACCCGCCTCATCTTTTTTAAGCGTATCATCGGCTTCAAAAGGCAAGTTTTCGATGTCAGTCCATTGCTCTGCATTGGCTGGCAAGTTACCCGGCATAAAGCTATGTATTTTCTGTGAGTTGGTATTACGACTCGCCCAGTAATAGCCGTGCTCTTTAGGGTCGGCCTCATACGGGAAGTCAAAATATAAGACTTCAGGCTGACCTAACACAGCCTGCCAACCAAGATTAGCCTGGGTGTGAGCGCGTTGATGACCGCCATGAGCGACTACGTCCCAAATATTTGATTGGACTTGTTTGGGCATATTTTCAGGGCGTGTATGGCTCATACCATCACTCCAGCCGGCAGCCTCTATACCTTTGTCAGCAAGTAACTTAGCCGTTCTTTCGATAAAGTAAGCACCGAGCTCTTCCATGCTAGTTACGCCTTTATCATTGTTAGCAATAAAGGCCTTACATGCTGGAGACGCTAACCAAGCACCTGCCGTTTCATCGGCACCTATGTGATAAAGGTTAAGCGGCACACCCGCTTGTTTGTGCATAGCAGCGATTTCATCAATGACTTTATTAATAAAGGTAAAGGTCGATTCCATACACACATTCAAGGTGTTGTCGTTGTAGTACTGTATTGATGAATAAACCGTTTTATCTTCGCTGTCGGACAATAGATATTGTTTTGCAGCTTCGGCTTTATCTGCAGCCATCAAAGTGCGATACCTTGCTTCCATTGACTTAATCGCTGCGCGTGAGTGACCCGGCATATCCATCGATGGGATCACTTGGATTTGTCTTGCGTTAGCGTATTTTAGAATTTCAATGTAATCGGCTTTGCTATAGTAGCCATTCACTTTAGCATCGCTAAAGGGGCCGCTGCCCAGCTGAGGCAATAAACAGCTATCTTCATTGAGATCATGACAACGCTTACTGCCAACCTCTGTTAGCTCAGGAAGATCTGCAATCTCTAAACGCCAACCTTCATCATCGGCCATGTGCAGGTGCAGCTTGTTAAGCTTGTATGCTGCCATTTGATCTAGCAGGTCTAAAATCAACTGTTTGCTATGGAAGTTACGCGAGACATCGATATGCATGCCGCGAAAATCGTAACGTGGTGAGTCTTCCACCAGCATTGGGTTAATCTCTAACGTATTGGCATCGACAAGAGATGCCAATGAGGCAAGACCATATGAGAAGCCCGCGTCATCGGCGGCAGAAATACTGATCATCTCAGGAGAAATATCCAAACGATATTGTCCTGTAGTCGCTGCTGAGGTTAATGGCAATAGTACTGTCTTGAGCCCTTTATCACTTTGACTCACACCAATTCGCGCTAATCTTTGTAGCGCAGCATCAACCGCAGCTAAGCTGACGTCATTGAGCTCGACATTTAACCCAGATTGCAGCGAAACAGGCTGACTCGCGGCTTTAATTTCAACCTTAACGGGTGTTGGTAAAATACTGTTTTCAGCCAAGGCCACGTTATTAGGCATAGCTAAGTTATTGCGATACAACACTCCTGTTGTAGCCCATTCTAGCTTGTCGATTTCACGGCGTTTATATTGGGTTTCGCTATTACTAAAGGCACTGACATAGGGACGCACCTCCATGCCTGTTTCAGGATCAACCGTGACTTGTGTACTACGAATAATGACGGGCTCAAGGCCTTCAGCAACGATATAGTAATTTGGCATGGCATCAATTTCAGAAAGTTGCCACAGCTCGCCTCTAAACTGGATGGTTTTAGTTTCGCCGAGTGTAAGCCCTTTAAAGCCTGCAGCGGGTGTTATCTTGTGTAGATCGCCTTGCACTCGCGTAATATCAAACTCATCGCCAACGATGCTTTGAATCGGACGCATCTGAGAGAAATAGATAGACCAGTCTTTATTGCTGATATCCATTTGGGAAGTGAGCGCAATTTCGGCTAAGAAGCATCGTCCATCACTAACGTTTTTATCACAGTTATCATCTGGAACATTGGTTACAACGGTATATTGAACATCGAGGGTATCGGCAATGTTATTAAGAATTGATTGCGTCAAAACACCTTGATTGACAGTTTGCGGGCTGGATGCCTTTGAACTTGCTGGGGCTTCATTTGGGTTAGAGCAAGCACTTGCCGCTAGTGCCAATGCTATTGCGGCGACTACCACTTTAATTTTCATTAC
The DNA here is from genome assembly GCF_052977325.1 of Shewanella sp. 0m-6. NCBI lineage: Bacteria > Pseudomonadati > Pseudomonadota > Gammaproteobacteria > Alteromonadales > Shewanellaceae > Shewanella > Shewanella sp. 0m-6. The sequence goes on along the minus strand of NZ_JBRIMD010000008.1, from coordinate 146,692 downwards.
TTTCCTCGTTATCAATATTCTTATATCAAAGGTGAAATAATTTAATTTATTTTGATTTGTTTGGATTTAGTCTCGCCACTTCCTCCCCTTTAGAAGTAAGCGAACCCCTATACCAACCTACGCGTCTCTTCCATTGTGCCAGATAAAAAAATGGCCGAGTACTCATAAAGCACTCGGCCCATACTAGTTTCTGGGGAGAGACTATATAGGAGTAACAAACATCATGTTTGCCAAAAACATGAAGTAGGAGACCTCATCCTCTTCATGTAGACCTTACAAACAACCTGTCACACAAGCAGATGACAACGCTGTCATTTAAATATACACAAAAGTGTACAAAACAACTACATTTATTTGACACTTAAGCCATGAATCACTGTTAGCAATTAAAAATATCTAATAAAGCTTCTTTTAAACATGTAGTTAAGAAATCCCCCCAGTTAAAGCGATCTCCCCCCTGAGGATTAAAAAGCACTCAATGCGAGTAACGTTAACCCCATTTCAATCCTCTATTGCCAGTATCACTCGAAGACAACAAATTGCTTAGCTGTTTAAGGTCAATTATTGACAGCGCTGTCACTTATTAGTATACCTATCGTTAACAAGTAACACACATGAGTGTTGCCCTACTTTAGGCTAAATAATATTTAACGACGCAATATTTACAAAGCTGTATTTATCGAGCCTGTATTTACAAAGCTATATTTATTGAAGCTGTATTTACGAAGCTGTATTTACGAAGCTGTATTTACGAAGCTGTACTCACAGCTATTTATGCCACAGTCTAAATGGCTGTACCAAAGGACTCAGTAGAATGAACAATAATATCGTCCCTCTTAATTCTGACCATCACCTTAACTTGCTCATTAGCGAGTCACAAGATTACAGCCGTTTTGCCGATCAAAACCTGATACCTGTGGTTTTTCATGAGTTTCATCATTTGGCGATAGAGTTTCCGCTAGTATTTGTAAAAAATAGCGAAACAGGTCAATTTATTCCCGTCGCTATGATGGGGATTAAAGATAGCCTCAATCTGTACTGCCAAAATAGTAACTGGCCCGCAGCAGTTAAACCTCGTGGTTTTAATAATGCACCACTGTCTTTAGTCAAACCCAACCAAGACAGTGATAATGTTCTCGTCTGTATTGATACTAGCAGCCCTTTAGTTACCGAGTCTGATGACAGTGCTCAGCGGGTATTTAACGACGACAAAGAGCAAAGTGAATACCTAAAAAAGCGTACTCAAGCATTGCTCGAAATAGCAGCATTTAATGAACAAACAAACAATATCTGTCAGTTGCTCGCCGCAAAAGGGTTATTTAGTGTAAAGCAGCTAACAATAAAGCTTGCGCAAAGTGAGCAACCTATCAATATTGATGGTGTCTATGTCGTTGATGAACAGACTTTAAACCAGCTGAGTAATGATGAATTTTTATCACTAAAAGATAATGGATTATTACCGCTTATCTACGCCCATCTGCTATCACTGCAGCAGATCCCTCGCCTTATCGAAAAACAAAATCAGTACGACTTAACTCATTAGTTAATGTGAGAGTTCAGCCGTAAAGCATCTTTGTGGTTGCTACGGCTGATAGTTCGCAAATGCCAAAGGTAGACCAAATGATCGCTACGACTCCTCCAAAAAAGATAATTATTATAGGTGGAGGCACCGCCGGTTGGATGAGCGCAAGTCTTTTGCATCATGCTTGGAGCCGTGCAGGCTGTAACATTACCGTTATCGATTCTGCCGAAATTGCAAAGATTGGTGTAGGAGAAGGCTCCACTCCAGCATTAAAACGTTTTTTTGAAACCCTAGAAATAGCAGAATCTGAATGGATGCCCAGATGTAATGCCACTTACAAATGTGGTATTAGCTTCCCTAACTGGCTGTCTAACATTGAACACAATAGCTACTTTCATCCGTTTTATTCTGATATTGATACCAAAACAGGTCAGGCGTTTATCCATAACACTGACCTAAAGCGTCAAGGTTTTGCGGTCGATGCACATCCTGATAATTACTGGTTACAAAGCTTTTTAGCAAAAGAAAACCGCAGTCCAAACACCGATATAGCGCTCAATGGCACTATGGAATATGGCTATCATTTTGATTCTGCATTATTAGGTGAATATCTAAAAGAGCGCGCAATAAAACTAGGGGTAAAGCATGTCTCTGATACAGTCGAACATATTGAGACTGATGAAAAAAATAATATAAAGCAGCTTCTCACTCAGTCCGGTGAAAGACTTACCAGCGAGCTATTTGTTGATTGCACAGGTTTTAGCGCTTTATTAATTGGTAAAACCCTAAAAACATCATTTAAAGACTATTCAGACAGTTTGCTCAACGATAGCGCAATCGCGATCCCATCGAATATCAATAACTGTGAACCTATGCCACCTTTCACTGAGTCCGCGGCTTTAAGTGCAGGTTGGGCATGGAAGATCCCCTTAAGTAGCCGTTATGGTAATGGTTATGTATATTCCTCAAAGTATATTGATAGCAACACAGCTGAAGCAGAATTGAGGGCACATATTGGCAATGACTGTGAAGGTATGCCTGCCAAGCATTTATCTATGCGACTCGGAAGAGTTGAAAAACATTGGCATAAAAATGTGCTAGCGGTGGGCCTTTCTCAAGGCTTTATCGAGCCCCTTGAGGCCACAGCCTTAATGGCAGTGCAATATACGCTAGAAGAGTTTATTCGCAGCTATGCAAGAGCTGAGTTAAGCCAGCAAAACCTATTTAACAGCAAGATTAATGCGATGTTTGATGCCATTAAAGACTACATTCAGGCACATTATTTTTTAAATACTCGCACCGATAGCCAATATTGGCTTGATGCACGAAACCTGCAAACCTGCTCTGACAAGCTAAAGCAAATCATAGCGGTTTGGGATTCACCTGCTGGCGATCTAGAGACAGTGCTACAAGCGACACAAAGCCATACGGCCTACCTGACTCCGAGTTGGTACTGCCTGTTAGCCGGGAAAGAACGTTTTAACCCACAAAACACCAACAAGCTGGCAAGCGATAAAGCGGTTAAACTTGATAATATTATCAAATACTTTAATACCGTCACACAGCACTTTCCGCCACATCAGCAGCAGCTCCAATCCCTTTACGGTAAAGAGTGGAGAGGTTCTAATCCGTACTCTTAGTACGTTATCCCTGGATGTTATCCCTAGATGTTATCCCTGAGTACTATTCCCCTGAGTACTATTCCCAGGTGCACGATTCTTAGATGCTCTCCGTAAGCGCTATTTGAGCATCGCTAGACGCTACACCCTTTGTAGACCATAGCGCTTAATTTTTTCAAGTAGCTCTCGGTGTTCTGGCAGAACACTAATTAACTGAGCTGAAACCTCATCTAGCCTTTGCTGATAGGAGCTGTTATTCAGTTCGCTTTTATCCTGATTAACCTCAGTGGTATAGTGCATGCCATAAAGCACATAGAGGTAGTTTTCTAAATCGAAAACCTCAAATTTACTAAAGAAGTCTTCTCTATTAGGTACAAAATCTTGCCAAAGGGCCAAGCGACTTTTAAGCGTATCAGACATTGTTGCGGGGCAACGATTATCAATCCAAAACTGAGAGTCGGCTCTATCTGACAAGCAATAATGCAACTTGATAAAATCAACCACTCGCTCCCAGGCATACTCCATTACATGGTTAAAACGCTGTTTCAGAACAGGTAATTGTTCTGTCGAGGTAGGAAAACGACTCGCTAACAAACCTGCTGCAAAGTCAGTTAATAAGATTGATGTGGCCTCAAGGGGCTCTAAGAAACCCTGCGCTAAACCCAATGCTACGCAGTTTTTCTCCCACGAGCGCTCACGGTAGCCGACCGTCATAGGAATAACTCTGTGCTGATGCTCAGAAAGCTTTCCACCTAAATACTTGTCCAGTTTGCTCACCGCAGTCGCATCATCCATGTATTTAGAACAGTAAACAAAGCCCACTCCACGTCGGTTGCTTAATGCAATATCCCAAATCCAACCGGCTTGATGCGCCGTAGAAACCGTGAAGGGAGGAATAATATCGTCACTTGCGGTAGCGACTTGAACCACAACAGCTTTATCGACAAACAACTCCTCAGCCTTACTGATAAACGGCACCTTTAATGAACCGTCAATTAACAATGAAGCGAAGCCTGAACAGTCGATATAAAAGTCAAAATCAAGCGTACCACTGGTATCTGTCACTAAAGACTTGATTTCGCCCTCTTCACCTAATACGACCTGTTTTACGTTCGCACGAATATGTTCGACTCCAAAGCGCTCTGTTGCATTTTCTCCTAACAGCTCAGCAAACTTTGCCGCATTAAGGTGATAGGCATACCCCAAACGACCACTGTACTCTGGATCTGTGATCGCTTTAGGGGCTTTATATGCCTCGCAAACTGCGTGTTGAGGCGATATAGTTCCTGCGTAAGCGCGATCTTTTTTAGACAACCATTGAGCCGTTAACGCTTCTCCCATTGCCGCAGGCATATCAAAGAGGTGATGATAAAAGTTTTCCTCACCATGGCTGTTTTTATCAAGCCAATTAACAAACTTTATTGATTGCTTGAAAGTCACATCACAGCGACGAATAAACTCTGCCTCACTGATCCCAAAACTGTTAAGCGATTGACGAATAGCAGGGACAGTACCCTCACCGACCCCTATAGTAGGAATATCAGGAGACTCGATTAAAGTTACCGATAAGTGCTGATTGCTTAGCGCAGCCTTACCTAAGTGATTCGCAGCCAGCCAGCCTGCTGTGCCGCCACCTACGATAGCAATTCTTTTAATATCCATAGACCCTCTCAATATTCTTGAGTCAAAAAGACCAATACCAAACTAGCACACACTAAGTATTTAATATTTGGCATTTAGCATTTAGCATTTAGCATTTAGCATTTAGCATTTAGCACTTAGCACTCCAATAAAAAATGCTAATTATCAGATTGTTATTTAATAAAAAACCCAGCAAATGCTGGGCTTTTTGATGACGACTATATTGTATTGATTAGAAGCGCAATGCTACGCCAACTTTGTAACGTGCTTCGCCCTCAAAGCTCCACACTGGGTAGTCAGCTTTAAACTCTGGGATAACCTCTGCATCAAGCGGGGCAACACCCGTTTGAACGCTATCTTCTTCTGTTAGGTTAACAGCTTCGAACGTCACATCCATCCACTCTGTTACGCTGTATGATGCACTCAAGTCAAGTGTGCCATAATCTTCGTGCTGACGGTTACCGTAGAAACCTGGCAGCTCACGCATCATGTACTCGCTACGCCAGTTATAGGCAAGACGTGCAGAGAATGAGTCCATCTCATAAAAGCCAACCAAGTTAACAGTGTGCTTCGATGAATCAGAGAACACACCCACTTGATCTGGATAGTTTTCTGATGGAGAGCTCGCATCAGCGAAGGTATAGTTTGCCGAGTAACCTAGACCATTATCGAAAGAGTCTTGAAGCTGTAGTTCAACACCTTCAATTCGACCACCTTCGGCATTGTACTTCTCACTCACTGTCCAGCAGTCAAATACGCCTTCACCACAAGCACTTGGGTTACCATTATTTTCCCAATCAGCTTTAACATCATTATCGTCAATACCAATCTGCTGATTAAGCTTTTGACGAGTAGAAATGAATGAGTTCACGTCTTTAATGAAATAGGTAATTGCTGCAAGACCTTCGCCGCCAAAGTACCACTCAAGGCTCACGTCAGCCTGTGTCGCTTTAAATGGGTCTAGTGAGACAGAACCTTTATTTAACTTCTCATTACCAGGAACACCATCGTTTAGCCCTGGTAAGGTCGATGTCGCAAACAACTCAGAGTAGTTAGGACGAGACATCACCTGCGCGGCGGTTGTACGTAAAATCAAATCTGAAGTTAAATCAAAGGCAATATTAATGCTTGGTAATACATCGCTGTAGCTCGCTTTATCAGTACTTAAATTATCAGCAAACTGGCCGGTATCACTTAATGCATAATAATCTGACCTCACATCACTAGATACATAGCGTAGGCCGACGTTACCGCGAATACCTTCAGACTGGAACGTCGCCATGGCGTACATAGAGAAGTTTTTCTCATTCAGCGTTCCATAACCTGACTTATCACGCTCAAAACCTGTAATAGCGGCATTCGCATCGTTGATCATTGCATCAAAGTTAGGTTTTGGCAGAGTAAAGCCTGCACCTGATGAAATTGTACCGTTGTAATAATATGATGGGTCACGCACTGCAATATCACCGACAATTGCAAGATCGGTTTGCTGTGTTACGTCATGATCTGCATAACGAACGCCCGTCTTGAATGAGGTAATTGCACCTAACTCAACAGGGATCGTGAAGTTTAAATCTGCATAGGTTTCTTCGTCACTGTTTGGCTGCTTCTTCAATGCCCAAGCAGCTGTTGACAGGTCGCCATTGAAATCACCTGCATCAAAGTCTTTTTTAGCGATATCGATGTCAATAATCTTACCGGTGGCATCGTAACGACCAGCAAAGTCTCCAGGTTGGCCAATTGAGTTACCATAGTTAGAGGTTAAGCTAGTACCACCATCTGATTTAGTGTTACCCACACGGCCATCAACAGTAAAGTTTTCAGCTTCATAGTTAAAATCAAAATCAAGCGTGTCAGATGTCATTTTTGCTTTACGCGCCCACGTTTGAGCCCAAGCAAATCCACCTTCACCAGTATGGGTAATATCAGTACAAACGCCTGCGGCATTGACTTGATTACAGGTATTCACGCCTTGCTGAGTCGGGAATAGGAAGATAGAGGTATTGGCGTTATTGGCTTTCATCTCTAAGCCGGTATAAGTCAGACCAAACTCTAGCGCATCGGTTGGACGATACTGTGCAGCCACATTGATAGCGGTACGTTTACGGTCTTGCTGGAAAGTAGATGGGACTATTTCCCCCCAACCAAGCAGTGTTTCAATACCGTTACGCTGGTAGTCAGTTTCAGAACCTGCTGCTGAGACTAAAACACCAAAGTTTTCATCATCATTTTTCCAGCTATAAAGACCAGAAAGCTCAGGGTCGATACTTTCTGAAATCGTACCGTAATCGCCTTTTGCGCTAATAAAAACGGTGTTTGCATCTAAATCCAGTGGTTTACGAGTCTTAACGATTACCGTACCACCAATGCCACCTTCAGGAAGGTCAGCTTGAGATGACTTGTAAACCTCAATGCCACTTACCATCTCAGGCGGTAGCAGTGAATAGTTAAAGCTACGGTCAATAGCTTGCTGATCGAACCAACCTGTTGATGCAACAGCGTGGCCATTTAATAAGGTACGGGTCAATTGGCTTGATGCACCACGAATGGAAACCTGTTGGCCTTGGCCAAACTGACGGTTAACAGTAACACCCGGAATACGAGCGAGTGACTCACCCACATCACCATCGGGAAACTTACCAATATCTTCTGCGGTAATGGCATCAACAACAGAATCTGAAAATCTTTTTTCATTGATTGACGCTTTCATTGAAGCGCGCATGCCGCGAACTTCAATTTTTTCAATGTTTTCGTCTGCTGCAGCTTTCGCATCAGCCTCTGCTGCTATTGCAGAAACTGACATAGCGCCACTCATTAGCAGCGCGATATTTGTAGCTAGTACACTTTTCTTAAAGGTAGATGGTCGCATCTCGTTTCCCTTCCATAACTTATTATCTTTTTTTTATATCCATAACCATTCCAGAAGCGGAATGACAACGCTGTCATGTCTAGGGCAAACATTACACAATTATTAACAGTCGCGCCACAACAAAATAACCACCGAGCTCATTATAATTGTATAAAATAACAATAACCGATATTGCACGACTTAATAGTCATTAAAATACATATAGTTAAATCACAGAAAACATTGTGACTAATAAGTGACTTTTTTTTAATCCGAGTAAAAAAACATAAAAGTTGCCTGCTTATCATTGCTAATTTGGATAAAACTTCGCACTATACCGCTAAATTTACGGGCAAATGGCACCATCTCAGCGCCAATTGTTAATCTTGTGTTACCATGGTTTGGCAACGCAGAATGTGTAACGAAGAGAATCTCGCTTAATGAAAGTCACCATAAATGATGTCGCTAAACATGCAGGCGTATCGATAAAAACCGTGTCACGGGTTACCAATAATGAGCCTTCGGTAAAGCAAGAGACTATCGACAAAGTGAATACCGCGATTGCAGAACTTAATTACCAGCCCAACTTGGCTGCGCGAAATCTGGCTGGAACAAAGTCATATGTAATTGGTTTTATTTATGATAACCCTAATGCTTATTACATCATCGATATGCAAAATGGCATTCTTTCTGCTTGCAAAGATTTGGGTTACGAGCTGCTCATTCACCCTTGCAACTCTAAATCAAAAAATATTTGTGAAGAGCTGACTAAATTAGTTAAGCACAACCGTTTATCCGGTTTGGTGCTAACCCCGCCGTTATCTGAAGATCCTATTATCTTAGCTGAGCTAGACAAAATCGATGCTAGCTATGTGCGCATTATCGCAGGGGATAAAGTCAAAGCAGACACAGGCTTAGCCGTTATGGTTAACGATAGATCCGGTGCAATTTCCATTACTCAGCATCTGATTGATCTTGGCCATAAAGATATCGCATTCTTAAGCGGTGATCATGAGCATGAGTCGACCAAAGAACGTTTAGCCGGATTTAAGCAGGCATTGAAAGATAACCATATCTCACTCAATGAAAGCTATATCATAGATGGCAAGTATTCATTTGAGTCTGGTGTTGAAGGAGCCAAAGTCTTACTTAAGAAACAGGTGAGACCGACAGCTATTGTAGCTTGTAATGATGAGATCGCCGCAGGTGCATTATTTGCAGCAAGACTCGAAGGTGTAGATATTCCGTCAGACATATCTATTGTAGGGTTTGAGGATAGTCCTTTTTCACGTCAGACTTGGCCTAAGCTAACCACAGTGCATCAACCCAATGAAGAGATCGCACATATTGCGACAGAGTTACTCATCGCTAAACGCCGAGAACAAAAGTCTGATGTAGCTAAAATCTTCCAGCCAGAGCCTGTCATCAGAGACTCATCAGCCAAGCCACGAATTTAATGTCGGCTATGTTCAACTAAACTCTGTAGCTGCTTTTTCGCATTATTTGTACAATCAGATAATGCGAAAAAGTCGTTAACGCTTATACCGCTTCTTCGTTCTCTTCACCGGTACGAATACGAATAACACGCTCAATATCTGTCACGAAAATTTTACCATCGCCAATCTTACCGGTTCGCGCCGTATCAACGATGACTTCTAAAGCCTGCTCAAGCAGTTCATCTTGAATCACTAGCTCAATTTTAACTTTTGGCAAAAAATCAACCATGTACTCAGCACCACGATAAAGCTCGGTATGCCCCTTCTGACGACCGAAGCCTTTTACTTCAGAAACAGTCATACCAGTAATACCTATATCAGCAAGTGATTCGCGCACATCATCTAACTTAAATGGTTTAATAATGGCTTCGACTTTTTTCATTGTAAAACTCCCTAAAAACTTGCTGAAAGGCTTAATTTGACTGCGCGGTAGCTTATCACGCAGTAGCAAAACTATGAAGTCTAAAGTGATTTATGGGTTAGCACAAAAGTAAACGCAGTCTTCATATAACCGAACAATATACCAATGCGCACTTAAATTCGTCATCAGTAGACTATACTTCGGCTGTACCCCACTCAATATTTACAGGATGTAAATATGCAACTCAAGGAAGAGTTAATATGTACTATAAATCAAGCGGATTCACTCTAGTTGAACTCATGGTGACCTTAGTTGTTGCCACCATATTGACAGTAATTGCAGTGCCTTCTTTTAACTCTATATATGCAGGCGTGCGATCCGATTCTAATATTAGAAAAATTCAGCAGTCAATTCAGATGGCAAGAAACCATGCGGTTGCCTATGGTTCTAGGGTGACAGTCTGTCCGTTAACGGCACATGCCTGTGGCAATGATTGGCAAGGTAATATCAGTATTTTTACTGATTCAGGCCAGTCTAATATTATTGATGGTAATGACAAAATTATTTATCAAATAGGTCCATTTAACTCAAAGGATTACATTAGTTACAATCGATCGGCAATTCGGTTTCAACCTGAAGGTCTCGCCTCTGGTACTAACGGCACATTAAAATACTGTCCAGACTCAGCAAACAGTGAATACTCGAGAGCTATCATTGTCAGTCAGTCAGGAAGGATCCGCTTCTCAAAGAAAACGGATATCAGTTGTGACTAAAGGCTTGTAGAACCTTTGCTAATTAATACAGTTAATGTCTTCTCGCATAAAGTCAAAAAAGTCTTTTGAGCCAATATATTGGCATGTAAAGTGGCGGATTTGGTTACTGAAAATACATCGAAAGTGTAATATACTGATGGCGTTATTAGGCAAAGGAAATCGCCATGAGAAAGTACAAAAATACAATAAAAGCTTTCACTCTTGTTGAGCTAATGGTGACGTTAGCCGTTGCGACCATATTGATCAGTATTGCCGTCCCTTCCTTTACAGCTATGTACGAAGCTTCTCGTAGCGACTCAAGCATTAGAAATATTCAGCAATCTTTAACCGTCGCTCGAAGCCATGCTATTAGTTACGGCGCTATCGTTACCGTCTGTCCATTATCAGGTACAAGTTGTGGCACAAACTGGCAAGGTGGCTATAGTATTTTTATCGATAACGGCACTATTGGTACGATTGATAGTACTAATGGTGTGAAAGATCAGGTTATTCGAGAGGTCGATGCATTCAACTCTAATGACTTTGTTAGCTATAACTTAAGCTCTATCAGCTTTAACCCCGAAGGGATGTTGACAGGAATTTCATCAGGCGGTACTAGACAAATTATTTATTGCCCTTCGAGTAAAAGCAACGAGAATGCGAAAGCGGTCGATATTATGTCATCAGGAAAGCTGCGTACTTCTTCTGCCACTGGCTTAACTTGCAGCTAATTGCTATCTTTAGCTGCCACAATAGAATAAAAGTAGCAGCTAAATGGCAACAGCAATACACTCCTTTTGATGTTTAAATATATCAAGAGGTAAGTTCATTAAAGGTTATTAGGTTGCAAGTTGAAAGCCACTGCGATGACTTCCCCCCTCTTTTACCTAGAAATGTTTATCTAGGTGTAACTTTATCCAACGCGTTAGCTTCAGCACTCTTGAAAGGCTCATCAAGTAAAACACACTCAAAGACATCTTTAATATAAGGTCTATTACTGCGACCATCATTTGGAACTTTACGAGCAGATAAACGGTTCATGTTGCGTTGAAAGCGATTAACCTCCCAACGATAAAACACTACTTTCTTACTCACAGATGTTTCTACAAAACACTTATATTCTGCTTTTTCTACTGGCTGGTCCTGTGCAACTGCAGCCGCAGAAAAAGACAATATAGGAAATAGAAGCCATTTCATTACCAACACGCCTTAGGAGTTTTTGCTCCAGTTTCAGTGATTTTTATTGTCGCGCATTCGCTGTCTCTTTTAGCTTGTCCAGCCAATGCTGTCGCCGTCAAAGTAAAGCTACCCGTTCCGGTTGAGCTACTCAGGCTGTAATCACCACTTTCACTCACATATGGGCTTTTATCAAAGCCCAGATTGGTCATGTCTGTTGTATAAACACGATTATCTAAATAAAACTGCTCCTGTCTATTTGCCGCCTCAACAAGTAGCGATAAACCATCAGCTCTAACACCTTTTGCCACATACTCTACATATGATGGATAAGCGATTGATGCCAAAATGCCGATAATTGCGACCGTAATCATTAACTCAATTAAGGTAAAACCTTTATGTTTCAACATCTATCTAACCTACTCGTCTACATGATAATAAATTCGGTTTACCCCTAATGCGCCACCAACACACTTATTGTCACCAGGTGCACAAGGAGGAGGCGGTGGGCAATCTATACTACCTGCAGGGCAATCTTTAAGCTCCATTTTATCTCCTGCTGCACCGATACCAATAAGGTACATGTAGCTGTCATCTGAACCATTTGGTGGCACAACTAGCTGCGGCGTATCTGGTACTCTCTCACCCATTTCTAAATACTCATGAGTATATGAACGGATCCCGCGGTGAAGATCAAATCCATATAGACGACCAACGCCGCTAACTAAACATTGGTTAGCATCTGAGGCTTGGCCTGGCACATAAGAAGTGAAGAACACCCGCCCTTCGATAATTGTTGCCGCAGCTAAACTCTTTTCTCCCACGCCGCCAAAGCTATAGTACCAACCGAGTGTCTTGCCAAACTCGATATTTTCGGTATCTGTTGCCGGGGAGCCTGAAGTCACATCGTAGAGGTTATTAAAGCTAATTGGACTTGGGATAGTATTATCACCCGATCCGGTAAACGAGCGAGTAACTACATTACGATCTTGCAAGGTAAAGAAGTAATCATTTCGCTTTACATCCAAAGGGTGTGGGCGATGGCCCGAGCCAATCACCACCGCATCATATGGCACACTTTGATACGTTGTAGTGCTGCTTGTTTGCCCTCCAACAGTGACATCAACTTCGGCAATATTAGTAAACACCGTTTGGGCTACTGCAGGCTCAACGAAAAAACGTCTATCACTGGTGACGGAATTCCCGCCTAAATCTGCAAATTTAAATGCTGTCCATGGTTTATTAGAATCCTTAGGATTAGCGCTTGGTAAGTCTATACGCCATACATTCGCACCTGTATCTGATGCATAGATGCGGTCAGTTAACTTATCACCATTACTGTCTAATATAGCTACCGCATTAGGAATACTGTCTGTTATACCAGGTATCTGAGTGATATTAGCACCGCTATTTGGACCAAACGAATGCACTAACGCCCCCGTTTCGGCATCCAATATAAATACTCCACGACCTTGAGAATCGTTCGTGCCAACGGCTGCACTATCTTTAGTTGCTGGTGAATAACCTGCACCAAAAATCAATACCGGTTTTGCTTTAGAGTATTCAGTATTGCCTGCTGGCCAGCCCGGAATGTAAGTCACAACAGGTTCAGACCAAGTTTGCCCAAGTTCAGCCATTCCGGGATCATTAGCACTGACCTTCCAAAGCTTTTTAGGGCTATCTGGGTTGGAAATATCTAACGCATAATAGGACTTGCCACCACGTCTCATTCCTGCAAATAGCCAAGCTTTTTCTACTTCACCAGAGCTTTTGGTTTTCACAAATGACACTGTTGAACTATCAAAGCCATACACTGAATGCAATCCAGTTGGGACATTGGCTCTTAACTCTCTGATATTGGGTAACAGCTCATAGGGCATAAATGACCAAATTTCTGAGACGGTGTTACCCTCATCTTTAAACATGTGCAGGAAGCCGTGGTTAGTCCCTAATACAATCCGAATATCAGGATTGCCTTCAGTACCAAAGTTAATCGCTAACGGCTTAGAATGCAGCGGGTCTCCAAACACATCTTCTCGAATATCAGATGTCGAATTATCATTATCGTCATCATCGGTGTCTTTACCCTTTACCCAATCAATGTAGCTAGATATTTGCGACTTATCTATGCCCATATAGGCTGCCAATGCTGTTTCACTGCCCGCTTTGGCTACCGCATTACTTCGGCTGAATGCAGACAGGCTCCCATTGTTACCAAAATCACCATAAATAGTTCGGTCACTGGTACTTGTAGTTTGTAACTCATGTAACACGCCGCCGGTACGCACATCGTTACCGTCACCACCACCGCTTGCTGCAGAGCAAACTGAATTAGGCGTCCAATACGAACAAGCTGAATCCTTTAGGTTACCGTCATCACCAATAGCATTTGCACCATTTTTATCGACAATATCACCATTACCCGTCACCTTAAATTTCTTGATATTGCCAAGCCATCGCGGCCCTTTATTCGGCAAGAACATTGCGTAGTAAACAGAATCGAAGGTTTGTGTTCTATCGAAGTTATTGCTGGCAATGGAAGGAGAGGTGAAACTGGCATTAACTTCTAGGATCTGAGAGAAAACCTCTTGTAAAGCGGATTGCAGTGCCGATGCATCTTTAGCCGCAAAATACTTACCGCCACCTAATTCTGCCGTTTTCTTCAAAATAGGCGCAGCGCTGTTAGCCCCATCACTGAAGCCAATAGTAAAAGTGGAGACATGCTGGTCACCATCCATTGACGTATTAACGTCTTTACGGTTCATAATACTCGCCAGTGCAGGCAAATAACTGCCTCCTTCACGATCTGATGAACGGTAACCATTCATACGGCTAACATAATAATCAGCATTGGTATCGTTTGTCGGAGAGCCATCCGTAATGTAAACAACATAGGCATTACTAGAGCATTGCATCGCGTTAAATGGCGACTCATAGATACCATTTTTTTCTACTGAGGTATCCCTATCAGGCGTTAAGCCAGAAGCTTGCAAGCCGTATTTAACTGATAAACCAGCAAAATAGCGGTAAGATTCATATAAGGTTTCACAAAGTGGTGTCCAAGTATCAGCACCAAGATCGTTAATAGTATTAATCAAAGACACTTTATCGGCTGGATTAAGACGCTTTATCCCTGAGATCACGCGCCCACCATTTTGGTCACTGTAATAGTTTCCGTTAAATACCGCTAAACCAAAATCTACGCCAGGCGTTGCAACAACCGTATCTTCCATTACCCGTTTGGCAATATCTAAACGCGACTCCCACCCCTTACTTTTAGTCGAGTTATACCAATTAACGTAACGCTCAGTATAAAAAGTCACTGACTTACCGGTACCAAATTTTGTCAATTTTGCAGTTTCAACTGAAGAGTCAATATCAGATGAATTTGAATTTTTATTAACATAGGTATACAAAACCGGACTTTCTTTAGAGCCTAAGCTATCAACCGGAAATCCTTTATCGATCCCGCTAGCATTGCCGAAATACAGTTTGTCGCGATCTTCAAAGTCCTCAAAACAATCGAGCGTAGTGACGTTGCCATTTAAAGTATCAGGGAGCTCTGTCCACTCACCATTTTCACCGGTATAGCTATATTGGCGAACAAAACCAGTGAACATACCATAAGAACGTAAATATCTGCGCGATGACTGGCAGCCATTAACAGAGCCAAAGAAGTGATTAGGGCTGGTGAGCTCTGGAACCCCTATTCCACCTTTGCTGTAATAAATCTTGGTAGAGTTATCGACGGTTTCCCCTCTATCATAAAACTCCTCAGTATATTCATCCGTACTCATACTGCCTGAGTTATCAAAGATAATAAGAACTTGAGGGCGAGAACCTGAACGTGCAGACGATTCAAATACATATAGCTCGGTATCATCAGCATAACTCACACCAGAAACGACTGTCATTGCCATGGAAATAGATACAACAATGGACTTAAGACACTTGTTTATTTTCATCATTAATTCCCTGTTCCACCGAGAACTTCTTGTTCAATTCCAGTAACTAACGTTAATCGCCCCATATCGTTACGACCAAAGGTTGCTTCACTAGATATTTCCATTGGCACGCAATCAATCATCCCGGCTTGATTTGGGTGAAGCATTCTCATACAGTCGACATCTCCATCTGATAACGGCGTTAGTGTATTAGTCACATCAAATGTGCCATCAGCAATAACTGTAACGTTACTAATCTGCGCTAAATTCGTCCCCCGGTTATTGGCAATAACTCGGTCTTGCGCACCGCGAGCCACAGCAACGGCTTCTACCCGCTCAGAACCGGCGCCTGCCATTCGAATTGATTGCGTAGAGTTCACTGCTAACGCAACACCAATTACCGTCATAATCAGCAGTACAATTAGTGAAAAAAATAGCACGATCCCTTTCTGCTTTTGCATGATTAGCTTCCTACTAATATCGGGTTTTCAAGTACGATAGTTGTCGATAACACTCGTCGCCTAAAACCATCGTTTGCCGCGGCAATAGTCTTATCGCCGAGTACATAAGTTTGCTCATCGGTATAACTATTATCTTCTTCTACAGTGCGAACCAGTAGGTATAACCTAAGTGCGACTAATCGTTGATTAGGAGAACCATCCCAAATAGGAGAAGTGACATTTTGTGCTGGCATAAAACTATCGGCTGTTCTGTCACCATTCGTGTCGAAGCCATACATAACACGGAAGTCCTCAACCCCTTCTACCAGTTGCTCTAATGAGTTTGAACCTGTCATGCCACCAACACCGAGAACCCTCCGCATTAAAACCGGCACGCCATTACTCAATTGGATGAAATATATATGGTGCTGGTATTCCCAAAACCGTCCGTTATCTAGACTCGGGGGAGTTTGACTACCAGCAAAAATCACCGCTTCACTTGAATTAGTCCCCATGTAATACCGGTTGGCGTTAAAGGATGTGGTACTCGGCCCAATTAAGCGTTTTATTTGAAGTACATCGGTATTCGCTACCACAGTGCCTAAGCAGGCTATGGCCTCTCCACCCACTCCACTTTCGTAGCCCCAAATTTTTCTAAAGTTTGAAGATGTAACGCTCGCAGGAAAGCTGGCATTGTTTGGACCACCGCCAATACAATCACTGGCAGCGGCGATAGCTGGAGCGATAATACTGGTGCTTGACCCCACATTCAGATCAACACCTGTTAACTCAGCCATAAAGCCAGCTTGACTCACATCACGCTCAATTAATGCTAAAGCTATACGCCCATTTTCTTGTAACTGATTAAATTGGCTAGTGGTTGTGACATTGGAAGAAGACATGGCAAACATTGAGAATAAACCAGCGGTTAGAAATAAACTCACTAGCATAGCGACCATCAACTCGACTAATGAGAAGCCTTGTTGTGAATAAGCGTTAACTAACTTTTTCATATTTATATAATCACAGTTTCAAGTAGGTATATTCTGCGGCGATCACTTGCCACACCACACGCCTTGACAAACGAGGTACTATTTTCTGCGCCGTCATTGACTTCTCTGATCCCTCGCCAAGTAACCGCTATCGATACATTACCATTCACGTTTGCATCAATACATGCTGTGACATCATCTAATCCATCCATCAACAGCTTCCATTGATAGATATCCCACGCTAACGTCTCAGCATTTGAGCAGGTGACGACGGCGCCAACAGCAACATCACAAGACTTCCCAGGCTTGGTCAAAGTACCGGTATACTCTCCGCTATAAGCGGCCATCTGAGTGCGGTTTAAACGCAGTCTATTGACAATATCATTCGCTGAATAAGCGGCTAAGGTTTGCTGGAAGGACTCGAAACTACCACGCTTAGAAACCACGTGGAGATTGAAAACACCAATCAAGCCGACGGTTAAAATAACCAAAGCAACGAGCACTTCGATCAATGAAAGTCCTTTCTCCCTGGTTCCCATTCCGTCAATTCCTTTACGTTTGTCATATTGTTGACGTTAAAGATGTTACTTTAGCGTTTAAAAACGGCAACTTATAGTAATACAAAAACATACAGGTTAATAGTAAATTAGTCGAATGTTGAACTGTAGTGACTAAGTCATAAACATGATTAACAGTCAAAGTTAACCTGAATTTTGATCAAAAAAAAAGAGGCCTAGGCCTCTTTTTTATTTCAATTTGTATCTGAGTGTCGTTAGGTATTAACGAAGCTCGGCAGGTACAGCAAAAACGGTGTCTTCTAGACGTCCTTCGACTTCTGTCACCACACTTGGCGCCATATTAGCGATAGCATCAACAACTTGTTTAACCAATACTTCTGGGGCCGATGCTCCTGCGGTTACCGCTACGCGTTGAACACCATTGAACCAAGTTGCGTCAACATCATCAGCATTGTCGACTAAGAAAGCTTGTGTTCCTTTCTTCTGAGCTAATTCACGCAGACGATTTGAATTGGAGCTGTTTTTCGAGCCGACCACAATAAACAACTCTACCTTTTCAGCCACATTACGCACAGCATCTTGACGATTTTGTGTCGCATAACAGATATCATCTTTGCGCGGGCCTTCAATCGAAGGATACTTCTTTTGCAGCGAAGCAATGACATCGGCCGTATCATCCATTGATAAGGTTGTTTGCGTGACAAAACATAAGTTCTCTGGATCGTTAACCACAAGCCGCGCGACATCTTCAGGCGACTCAACCAAATGAACACCACCTGCAGGGTTATCGTATTGCCCCATGGTGCCTTCCACTTCTGGATGGCCTGCATGGCCAATTAAGATACACTCAATGCCCTTGCGGCTGGCACGTGCAACCTGAAGATGAACTTTAGTGACCAGCGGACAAGTCGCATCAAATACTTTAAGACCACGCTTCTTGGCTTCAGAGCGAACCGCTTGAGACACACCATGAGCACTGAAGATCACGATGCTTTCATCAGGCACTTGGTCTAACTCTTCGACAAACACTGCACCGCGATCTTTTAAGTTCTGCACCACATAGCGATTATGGACCACTTCGTGGCGTACGTAGATTGGCGGAGAGAAAAGCTCTAACGCACGTTCTACAATGCTAATCGCGCGATCTACGCCAGCACAGAATCCTCGGGGATTGGCCAGAAGAATATTCATAATTACAGTACCTGTACCACTTCTAGTTCAAAGGTGAGCACTTGTCCCGCCAATGGATGGTTCAAATCGATTGTTACCGAGTCGCCCACCACATCTCTTACCATGCCTGGAATTTCACTGCCACCTGGGCCAGCAAAACTCACTATCACACCAGGCTCAAGCTTCATATCGGCAGGGAAACGGCTTTTATCCATATGATGTACAGCATCTGGATTTGATTCGCCAAATGTATCAGCGGCTTGCAATGTAAAGTTGTGCTTATCTCCCTCTTTGAGGTTGATAATCTCAGCTTCAAATGCCGGACTTAAGCTTTCATCACCGACATTAAATCGTGCAGGCTTGCCACTTGAACGTGTGCTTTCAGCGGTTGAACCATCTTCAAGCACTATATTCATATGACATAAAATTGAATGCATCTCAGACACTTAATTACTCCTTTACGCCATCAGTTTTTTTATCATCTTTACCCGTAATAAATGAGTCTAAAATGATAAGTGCTGCGCCCACACAAATTGCCGAATCGGCGATATTAAATGCAGGAAAATGGCTGGTATTCCAATAGAAATGTAAAAAGTCTACTACATAGCCATGCTGCAGACGATCGATCAGATTACCTAGCGCCCCACCAATAACTAAAGTATAAGCAAGGTTTAAGCGCCACATCTTGCTTGGCTGCTGACGCAGCCAAACTGATAATAATACGCTAAAGCCGACTGCAACAAAGGTAAATAACCAGCGCTGCCAACCGCCTGCATCACTTAAAAAGCTAAATGCAGCACCATAGTTACGCACATAGGTAAAGTTAAAAACCGGCAGTAACTGAATCGATTCACCAAGATTAAAATTCGACAACACCCATTGCTTAGATAGTTGGTCGGCAACAAATACCAACACAACTATCCAATACCAACGCAGGCCACTGTCTTTCCATGTAGTGGGCATGACAGTTCCTTTATGCAAATTGGCGAACTTCGCCTTCGCCTTCGATGTTAGTCACGCAGCGAGTACATAGTGTTGGATGCTCAGCAACGGTGCCAACATCTTCTCTATGGTGCCAGCAGCGCTCACACTTTTCTGCTTCAGACTTTTTCAAGCTCAGCTTAAGTGAAGCAAGCTCTGTTTCAATCGCATCAGCTGGTGCTGCCGCTAATGCAACGACTTCAGTCTTAGACGTTAGCAACACAAAGCGCAGCTCATCACCAAGATTTTCAAGGATTGCTGCTAATGCTTCATCGGCAAATAAAGTCACTTCAGCTTCTAATGAACCACCGATCTGCTTCTCACGACGAGCATTTTCAATAACCTTGTTCACTTCGGCGCGAACGGCTAATAACTGATCCCAGTACTCATCACTCAAATCAGATTCAAGTGTCACTGACTTAAGGCCTTCATACCAGGTTTCAGTAAATACGTATTCACCGCGCTCACCAGGCAGCAGTTTCCAGATCTCATCAGCAGTAAAGCTTAGGATTGGCGCCATCCAGCGCACCATTGCTTCTGAGATGAGGTACAGTGCAGACTGACAACTACGACGCGCGTTGCTATCTTCTTTTGCTGTGTACTGTCTGTCTTTAATAATATCTAAGTAGAAACTACCTAGCTCAACTGAACAGAACTGCATTAGTTTTTGCGTTACTAAGTGGAAGTTATACTGTTCGTATGCTTCTAGTAGCTCTTGTTGCAGTGCAGCTGCACGGCGAACAACCCAGCGATCAAGTGCAACCATGTCTTCAACTGCAACCATATCTGTTGCTGGGTTAAAGCCATTGATGTTAGCCAGTAGGAATCGAGCCGTGTTACGGATACGACGGTATGCATCAGCGCTACGGTTTAAGATCTGGTCAGATACCGTCATTTCGCCACTGTAATCTGTCGCTGCAACCCACAAACGTAGAATGTCTGCGCCTAACTTATTAGTCACATGCTGCGGTGAAATCACGTTACCAACAGACTTAGACATCTTACGGCCTTGACCATCCACGGTGAAACCGTGAGTAAGCACTTGCTTGTACGGCGCTTTGCCATTCATCGCTGTCGAGATCATGAGTGATGACATAAACCAACCACGGTGTTGATCGCTACCCTCTAGGTAAAGGTCAATATCATGGCCATGGAACTCTGGACGTGCAGCAACAACAGTCGAGAATGTTGAACCTGAATCATACCAAACGTCTAATGTGTCAGTCACTTTGCGGTACTGGTCTGCTTCTTCACCTAAGAGTTCTGATGCATCGAGATCCCACCAAGCTTGAATGCCTTGTTGTTCGATACGAGCAGCTACGCGCTCCATCAAAGACACACTATCTGGGTGTAACTCTTCTGTTTCACGGTGTACGAATAGGGTAATTGGTACGCCCCATGTACGTTGACGTGAAATACACCAGTCCGGACGGTTCTCTACCATCTTCTCGATACGGCTCTGGCCCCAATCAGGGATCCATTTAGTTTGCTCTATTTCACTGATTGCCTGCGTACGCAGACCCTTTTGATCCATAGAAATAAACCACTGCGGCGTAGCGCGGAAGATAATTGGCGTTTTATGTCTCCAACAATGCGGGTAGCTATGCTTAATTTGTACATGACTAAGCAGCGCGCCTTTCTCTTCTAGCAATTCAACAACGTTCTTGTTTGCCTTAAATACATGTAAACCAGCGAAGATTTCAGTATCTGGCTTATAAACGCCGTTATCACCCACAGGGTTAGCCACTTCTAGACCGTACTTTTGACCAACAACAAAGTCGTCTTGACCATGACCCGGTGCGGTATGAACGATACCGGTACCTGAATCAACGGTGACGTGATCACCTAAAATAACAGGCACATCAAAATCATAGAATGGGTGATTAAAACGCAGTAGCTCTAAATCACTACCGGCTACAGTACCCAGTACAGAGTGTGATTGTGCGCCAAAGCGCTCAACACATGATTCATACAAATCAGTCGCCAATACTAATGCTTGAGTCTGACCATCTTTCACCATCTCAACTAAGGTATACTCAACATTAGCGCCTACTGCTAACGCGCGGTTAGCTGGCAGAGTCCATGGCGTCGTCGTCCAGATAACCATTGAGATATCGTGAGCGTAATCAGTCAAACCAAACTTAGCCAGTAAAGCGCTCTTATCTACAGCGATGAAAGCAACATCGATCGCAGGAGACATCTTGTCTTCATATTCAACTTCAGCTTCAGCTAAAGCAGAACCACAATCTGTACACCAATGTACTGGCTTAACGCCTTTATGCAGGTGGCCGTTATCGATCACCTTAGACAGTGAGCGCACGATATTAGCTTCAGTGCTGAAATCCATTGTTAGGTATGGGTTTTGCCAATCAGCAAATACACCTAAGCGAATAAAATCATCACGCTGACCGTCAACCTGCTTAGCAGCATATTCACGGCACTTTTGGCGAAACTCAGCCGCTGTGACCTTGTGGCCAGGCTTACCTACTTTTTGCTCAACTTTAAGCTCAATAGGTAGACCATGACAGTCCCACCCAGGAACGTAAGGCGCGTCAAAACCAGACATGGTCTTTGACTTAATAATAATATCTTTAAGAATTTTGTTTACTGAGTGACCAATATGAATATCACCGTTCGCATATGGAGGACCATCATGCAAAATAAACGGTTTAGCATCTTTACGGCTTTCACGGATCTGCTGGTACAGTCCATTCTCGTTCCAAGATTTCAACATCTCTGGCTCACGATTAGCCAAATTACCACGCATCGGAAACTCTGTTTCCGGCAAATTCAAAGTAGATTTATAGTCGCTCATTGATCCTTTACCGTTTTGTTAGCTAAGCTGTTCAGCCTGCATCGCTACCAAGTAGGGCTTTCGCTCTATTGGCATCATCTTTAATTTGTTTTTTCAGCGCATCTAACGATCCAAATGGCTGCTCGTCTCTAATCTTTGCCACTAATTCAACTTCAACGGCTTTACCATAAAGGTCACCATAAAAATCAAACAAATGGGCTTCTAACTGACAGACTTGACCATTTACCGTAGGTCTAAAACCAACGTTGGCTACGCCTTCATATATATCGCTATTATCCCAATAGACTTTTACTGCAAACACGCCTCTTACCGGCGTCACTTTACGTTTTAAGGCAATGTTAGCGGTAGGGAAACCTATGGTTCGCCCTATTTTTTCACCGTGAGCAACCTTACCGCTTAATGTAAAAGGATGCCCCAACAAACGCCGAGCCTGCTCTAAGTTACCTTTTGCAAGCTGCTGTCTTATTTCGGTCGAACTCACACGCTTGTCGCCAAGAATAAAGCTCTGAGTGCTCACCACCACAAAACCAAACTTCTCTCCGGCCTTACGCAGCATCTCAAAATTACCTTTACGCTGCTTACCAAAACAAAAGTCGTCGCCTACAACTAAGTACTTAACGCCTAAGGCCTTAACTAACAGTTGCTCGATAAAGTCTTCGGCACTATAGCTTGAAAACTTTTTGTTAAAGTTGACACATAACAGACGATCAATCTTTAACTCATCGAGTAAAACGATTTTATCTCGCAGCAAACTTAAGCGAGCTGGCGCATTTTCGCCTTGAAACAACTCTCGTGGCTGCGGTTCAAACGTCATTACAGCAGCAGGCAGACCTAACTGCTCTGCTTTTTTGACGAGCCGATTAATCACTTCCGCATGACCACGGTGAACACCATCGAAGTTACCTATGCTTAATACGCAACCTCGATGTTTCGGCAAAATATTATGAATACCGCGGATTAATTCCATTATCTTACACGACACATGAGAGTAAATGGGCGGATTATATACCAGCTAGGCTTTATAATCAGCACTCAAACAGCAGCTTTCATCTTCCAAGGGCGAATTCCGAGGCAAACTAAGCAAATAAAGTAAGCGACTGCTGCAAATACAATCAACTTAACCAAAGTATAGCTGCGCTCTATAAAGGATAGATCAAGCCATTGAGCGGTTGTTGGATCGAATTGGAATAACACGAGCAACATCACCCCAGCCGCAAGCACAGACTTGGCTAAAAAGACCAGCGTCGCCTTATTCACTCGGTAAACATTAGCCTTATGTAGCCCACGATACAATAACCCCGCATTAAGCAGCGCCGACATAGAGGTGGCGATAGCTAAACCGACATAACCAAATGGAATCGCAAAAATCAGGTTAAATACCATGTTACTGACCATAGCAATAATGCCATAACGCACAGGCGTCTTGGTATCTTGTCTTGAGTAATAACCAGGTGCAAGAATCTTTATCAACATAAAGCTTAATAAGCCGCTACCGTATGCCATTAAACTGTATGACGCCATTTCTACATCTTCATAGCTAAATGCGCCGCGCATAAATAGCACCATCAGCATTGGCTTGGCGAGCAAAATAAGACCACACATTGCGGGTAACCCAAGTAATATTATCGCTTTTACTCCCCAATCCATGGTTTTGGCAAACTCAGCACTTTCCGCATTAACATGTCTTTTAGATAAAGCAGGCAAAATAACTGTCGCGATCGCAATGCCAAATAATCCTAAAGGAAACTCCAATAGTCTATCGGAGTAATAAAGCCAGCTAATCGAACCAGTCATCAAGAAGCTGGCAATAAAGGTATCAAGCAATAAGTTAATCTGTGACACCGAGACTCCAAAAAGTGCCGGGATCATCAAAGTGCGTATTTTGGTCACGCCAGGGTGACTCCACCCCCAGCTCGGTTTCACCAACGCTTTCTCTTTCATCAGGAAAGGGATTTGAAACAAGAACTGGATTAAGCCACCCAAAAACACACCACATGCCAAGCCAATTTCAGGCTGCTGCATATTTGGTGCAAGGAAAATAGCCGCAGCGATAATGGCAATATTTAAAAATACCGGTGTAAACGCTGACACCGCAAAACGGCCGCGAGTATTTAATATCGAGCCAGCTAACGCAGTAAAGGTGATAAACCATAAATAAGGGAAAGTAATCTTTAGCATTAACGAAGCGAGTTCAAACTTTGCCCCATTAGGTTCGTCATTGAGCCAAGCTAAAAACCAACCGCCGCCAAATAGAGCCGCCAAGATAGGTGAAGCAATCACGCCGACTAATGTCACAATGCTAACAAGTACACCTAAGGTTCCGGCAACCTTTGAAATGAGATCTTTAACCTCTTCACTGCTATTTTTTTCTTGATACTCCGTTAATACAGGCACAAATGCTTGCGCAAAAGCACCTTCGGCAAACAAGCGTCTTAAAAAATTGGGGATCTTGTTGGCGAAAAAAAACACATCCGCACTACTTCCCGCTCCCATGAGGTTCGCGATAACCACGTCTCGAACTAAACCTAAAACACGGGAAATCAACGTCATGGCACTCACAATCAGGCCTGACTTTACTAACTTTTTGCTCAAAACGTCTCCCACCCCTACTACAGAGCTAAATTACTTTTGCTAATATCACGTAAAAATCAGTATTAGCTCTATTGTCTCATAGCAATACCTGCTAGAATTGCGCCACATATTACACGAGTTAGGTTGAAGATAGCCAAGCTGGTTGGATTATTTTGAGTTAATCAGATTGATTCAATCATTGTCATTGACAAAGTGACAAAAATAAGGCATATTCCTCGACCTTAAAAATACCAAACCCAGTTTTAGGAGTTGCACCTTGGCTAATAGCAAGTCTGCAAAGAAGCGCGCGCTTCAGTCTGAAAAGCGTCGCCAACACAACGCTAGCCGTAGCTCAATGTTACGTACTTTCGTTAAAAAAGTAATTGCTGCAATCAATGCAGGTGATCACGCGACAGCTACTGCTGCTTTCGCTAAAGCACAACCAATTGTTGACCGTATGGCGACTAAAGGTCTTATTCACAAGAATAAGGCTGCTCGTTATAAGTCACGCTTAAATGCTAAAATTAAAGCACTTGCTGCTTAATTTTTAGTTTTAAAGCAAATTAAAAACCGGCCTCGGCCGGTTTTTTTATGCCTGTAATTTATGTACACAACTCGCATCATCAAAATTCAAGCAAAAAAATAGAGAGGCAAGCCTCTCTATCAGTCATCCATTACATCGCTTCTGCAAAGCCTATAAAACCAGCCATAGCAAATTTTGCTAACAACTGGTCTTAGTTTGACTAAGCAACTGTCTTTAAGCTTTCACAATAGATGTTATTCAGTAATTTAATGATCTCTGCAACTTCTTCACTCTTTAACGAATAATAAACCGTTTGAGCTTCTTTGCGTGTTTCAACCAAATTATCTTTACGTAACCAAGCTAAATGTTGAGACAAAGCCGATTGGCTTAATCCCAACTTTTTGTTCATTTCACCAACGCACATCTCGCCTTCATTAAGAAGATAACACAAGATAAACAGACGACGTTCGTTAGCCAATGCTTTCAACAATACAACGGCATGGTCTGCTCGTTGCTGCATTAATTCTATATTCATTACGAGCTATTTCTCCTAAAACAAACCGACGCCCTAATATAGCGTTGCCTTACAGATATAGTCGGGACATAAAGCACACTTTTTGCTAGATTGTTTTAAAAAATGGGACATACATAATAAAAACAAAGGAAACTCATGAAAAGCATCTACACCAACTTACTCTCTGGGTTAGTTTTTCTTGCCTTGATTGGCTGTCAACACACCACAACTGACAATAAAGACAATGCAGTAACAGCAGCGTTACAACAAAAAGCGCTTAGCTCTAATCTTGCTTACGAGCTGGTTGAATCTTTAACGGTTGAAGTCGGCCCTCGGTTAGCAGGTAGTGAGCAAGATCTTATTGCAGTGCAATGGGCCGAAACAAAATTAGCCTCACTCGGATTCGACAATGTATATAAAGAAGCGGTGCAAGTCCCTGTATGGTCTCGCGGCAGCGCAAAAGCTGCTATCACAGCGCCATTTCCTCAACCTCTAGTCATAACAGCCTTAGGTGGCAGCATAGCAACGCCTAAAGCTGGCATAGAAGCGAATATTATCCGCTTTGATAGTTTACATGCTCTAAAGCAAGCCAATATGGCCGATGTACAAGGCAAGATAGTCTTTATTGATCACGTCACAGAGCGTCATAAAACGGGTAAGGGTTACGGTAAAAGTGTTGGCGGACGCTCAAGAGGAGCTGTTGCTGCGGCTGAAAAAGGCGCCGTCGCGATTATCATCCGCTCAATCGGCACCGATCATGACCGCATGGCTCATACTGGCATGATGCGCTATAAAGACGGGGTGGATAAAATACCTGCTGCAGCGATGTCAAACCCAGATGCTGATCTAATCAACGCTATGCTAAAACGAGATAAAACGGTCAGTGTGAAACTGCAGCTTTCCTCTGAGAATCACGGCTTTGCGACTTCATACAATGTAATAGCAGAAGTAACGGGTTCAACCAAGCCTGATGAAATCGTGCTCATTGGCGCGCATTTAGATTCTTGGGATGAAGGCACTGGCGCTATCGATGACGGCGCTGGTGTTGCAATTGTAACCGCTGCAGGAAAACTGATCCAAGACCTTAGCGTAAAACCCGCTCGCACAATTCGGGTTGTACTGTACGCCGCTGAAGAACTAGGGCTTGTCGGTGGAAAAGCTTATGCTCAAGCCCATGAAGCTGAACTTGACAGGCATTATATTGCCGCGGAATCTGACTTTGGTGCGGGTCGTATCTATCAAATTGACTTTAGAGCCAGTGAGCAAGGATATGAAGAACTTATTAAGCTAAGTCAGCCAATGACGGCTAATGGGGTCGTTATGGGCAGTAACACCGCTTCAGGTGGCCCAGATGTATCTATGCTGCCATCTAAAGGTGTACCTGTAGCATCCCTTAGGCAGGATGGTAGCGACTACTTCGATTATCACCACACGCCTAACGATACGTTAGACAAAATTGATCCCGCGGCGCTGCAACAAAATGTGGCTGCTTATGCTCAGTTTGCTTATTTAATGGCACAGTCGACAATAGAGCTACGTCCGATAGTGGCAAAATAATAGAACTCTCAGTTTCAAGATCGACGTCTAAACAAAAAAGCAGCCGATGGCCGCTTTTTTGCAAATTACGCTTCAAATAGCAGGTTCGTTATTGCTCTTCGCGTAAAAATACTGGCTCGTTAACGCTCGAGTCTTTCTCACTGTAGTAATAACCCGCTGTATCAAATTGAGTGAGTGCTTCTAACGAGTCGATATTATTATCCAGAATATATCGGACCATCATGCCTCTGGCCTTTTTGGCAAAGAAACTGATGACCTTGTACTGGCCATTCTTGCAATCTTTAAAGACAGGCGTTATCAGGTTCGCAGTAAGTTTCTTAGGTTTAACCGCTTTAAAATACTCGTTCGACGCTAAGTTAATAATAAACTCTTCGCCTTGTGCCCGTGTAGTCTGGTTGATTTCATCGGTAATGATATCGCCCCAGAACTGATAAAGATTGGCTCCTCTATCATTGGCAAGTCGAGTCCCCATCTCTAATCGGTATGCTTGCATCAAATCTAAAGGCTTAAGCAACCCATATAAGCCCGATAAGATCCTCAGCTGCTTTTGCGCTTTTTGTAAGCTGGCCTCAGGCAGAGTATCGGCATCAAGACCGGTATACACATCACCACGAAAAGCAAATACGGCTTGCTTAGCATTGTTCGGGGTGAAATCTTTTTGCCAACTGTCGAACCTTGCTACGTTTAACCCAGCTATTTTATCGCTTACCTTCATCAAAGTCGCGATATCTGTAGGAGTAAGCGTACGGCACACCTCGATAAGCTGCTCACTTTGATCGAGTAACGTCGGCATTGAATAGCTTTCGCTGCCTGGTGGATTGTCAAAGTCCAACGTTTTTGCAGGAGAAATTAAAATCAGCATCGCTAATTCCTATAAAGAGATATTCTTAAACTGACACAATCATACTGGTCAAAAACAAAAAAACCACGCTTTAACGGCGTGGTTTTTTAGATTGTGCTGATAAAGCTTATAGATTAAGCACGATTTGCATCGGCAACTTCTTGTGACTTAATCTCTTCAGCTACCGTTTTACTGGTCCAAATGTCCCCTTCCAAGTTAGATAACTCAGGGAATTTGCTTGCATCAAATGTTGGCGTTTTGCCGCTCTTTAATTGTTGGCGGTAATCGTTAATAACGCGGATAGCCACGCCAGACAATAGCAACAATGCAATGATGTTAACCGTGGCCATTAAGCCCATAGACACATCGGCCAGGTTCCAAACTAGGCCAATTTTTGCTACGGCACCGAACATCACCATACCTAAAACACAAACTCTAAATACCGGTAACGCCTTCTTGCTGTTACCCGATAAGTACATCACGTTGGTTTCAGCGTAAGAGTAGTTGGCAATAATAGAGGTAAAACAGAATAACAAAATCGCTAATGCTACAAATCCGCCGCCCCATGGGCCAACATGCATTGTAAGCGCATCGATTGTAAGCTTGATGCCATCACTATTTGCCCCAACGTCGCCCGCAAGTAAAATAATCGCAGCCGTCGCAGTACAGATAACAATCGTATCAACAAACACGCCCATCATCTGCACAAAGCCCTGTGATGCTGGATGGTTTGGATTAGGTGAAGCACTTGCCGCAACGTTTGCAGCACTACCCATACCCGCTTCGTTAGAAAACAGGCCACGCGCAATACCCGCTTGCATCGCTTGCGCTATGGTGTATGCCACACCACCAGCTACCACTTCTTGCAAACCAAATGCACTCTTGATCACCAACATGAATACGTCAGGTAGTTTTTCGATGTTCATTGCTACAACGACAAAAGCGATCAATATATACGCAACCGCCATCACCGGAACGATGATCTCCGACACTTTAGCGACTTTACGTAAACCGCCCATAATGACGAACGCGCTAACAATCACAATGCCGATACCGACATAAGTAGGATCTAGGCCGAAGACCTGTGTCATCGCACCAGTAATCGTATTGGCTTGAACAGCGTTAAATACTAGGCCAAATGCGATAATTAGGAAGATAGAGAATAAAATCCCCATCCAACGCTGACCAAGGCCCTTTTCCATGTAATAAGCTGGCCCGCCACGATACTGACCATCTTCGTCGCGTACCTTGTAAACCTGTGCCAAGGTCGATTCGACCATTGCCGTAGCCATGCCTAAGACAGCGATAAGCCACATCCAGAAAACGGCACCCGGGCCCGCCGCACCGATGGCGACTGCAACTCCCGCCATGTTACCCGCGCCAACGCGAGCCGCCATGCTAGTACAAAATACCTGAAAAGATGAAAGGCCACCTTTACTCTCACCCTGTCGACTCTTAAGCATAATTTCACCAGAATGCTTAAAGTGAGTGATCTGAATAAATGTCAGTCGAATCGTAAAATACAGTCCGGCGCCAACCAGACCGTATACTAATAACTTTCCCCAAAGCAGCGCATTGAGAAAATTAATCGTTGTTTCTATCATATAATTCAATCCCCATGACAAGCATAATCTAGCGAGTCGAACACTAGATTAGGTTTGTCCTGTGTTTATCCTTCTTAAAGTATTTAAATAACAGCAGATTTTATTTTAAAATTGTCTTAAACGTGAAAAAATTACATCACGCCTGCTGTATTCCGCGCAGCAAAATAGCATAGCATTGCTTCAACCCCGAGCGATATAGATCACAGTTTCTCATTTAGCCGACATCTACATCACACTCACCCCAAAACACCCCCACCAAACTCAACCAAATTAACACAACAGTTACACGCAAGTTAGCTACATTTAATTGTACAAAATTCTTTCAATAAATCAGAGATAGCACACGTTTTTGTAATAAAATTACAAATATAGTGAGTTATATGAAATTTGTTTAACTTTATGATTACGTAAATGGGGTTATTTATGGCACATCAGCAAGAAATTGTCGCACTTAAGAAATTTGTTAGAGCAACTAACTTTTTAGCGACATCACAAATTTACTTAAAGAAAAACGTGCTGCATAAACGCGCACTTGAACACACGGATATCAAGCCAAGGCTACTTGGTCACTGGGGAACATGCCCTGGTATCAATTTTGTCTACGCTAACGTTAACAGACTTATCACCAAGCACAATCGCTCATTCGTTTACTTAGTAGGTCCTGGCCACGGTTTTCCTGCTGTTCAAGCAAACTTATTTATGGAAGGCTCATTAAGCCACTTCTACCCCGATACCATTCCATATAATGAAGACGGGATCACCGATATTTGTCAGAAATTCTCTGCTGCTTATGGTTACCCTTCCCATGCAAACCCAGAAGCGCCTGGTCAAATTCTTGAAGGTGGTGAATTAGGTTATTCACTTTCAGTTGCCTGGGGTGCCGTTTTAGATAATCCAGACCTGATTGCAGCCTGCCTTATCGGTGACGGCGAGTCTGAAACGGGTCCACTAGCAGCCTCTTGGTATGCGAACCGCTTAGTTTCTCCAAAAAATAACGGTGCGGTACTGCCGATTGTTCATATCAACGGTTATAAGATTTCAGGTCCAACTCGTATGGGCCGTATGAGCCATGAAGAACTTGACCTTGAATTTAGAGGTCTAGGCTACCATCCAATTATTGTTGATGACCAATTAGAAGAAGACGTTTACCTGCAGATGACTGCCGCCATGGATAAGTCATACGAAATGATTAACGACATCCAAACCCGCGCACGCGCAGGTGAAGATATCGTTAAGCCACGCTGGCCAGTGATCTTAATGCGTACAGCCAAGGGTTGGACGGGAACTGCAGAGTATAATGGTAAGAAACTAGAAGGTAACTGCGAGTCACACCAAGTTATCGTCAACAAGTGTGCTAGCGACAAAGGTCAGCTAGATGCACTCAATACTTGGCTTGCAAGCTACAAATTTGATGAGCTTTATAGCATTAATGACAAAGGTGAGCTGATCTTCGACGCAGATATTCAGTCCCTTCTACCACCTAAAGAACTGACTTGTGGTCGCCAACATTTAAGTTATGGTGGCGAAGTGGTTCGGGCACTCGCAAAACCCGATCTTAACAAGCTTGCCTATGGCCCTGAAACACCTCGAGGACATCGTGGCTTATCTATGTATAAAATGGGTGAGTGGATGCGTGATGCATTTAAGCTTAACCGCGATCAGCGTAACTTACGTATTTTCTGCCCAGATGAAACCTATTCAAATCAGTTACAAGCAGTATTTGAAGAAACTAGCCGTGCATGGCAGTGGCCAATTGAAAGCTGGGATGAAGATATGTCTCGTGATGGTCGAGTCATCGAGCTGCTTTCAGAAAATCTATTATTCGGTATGCTACACGGCTACACGGTTACAGGCCGTCATGCCATGTTCCCAACTTATGAGGCATTCTCACAAGTTGTCTCTTCAATGGCCGACCAATACTGTAAATATGTTTACGCAAGCCAAGGCGTACATTTCCGTAAGCCCGTTCCAGCTTGTAACGTAGTACTGTCTTCGTTACTTGAACGCCAAGATCACAACGGTTACTCACATCAAAACCCCTCTTTCTTAGGTGCGATGCTTGAAAAACATCCGAAGATCATTTCAGCATATCTACCCGCTGATGGTAACAGCACCTTAGTTTATACAGAACGTGCTTATGCCGATCGTGACAAGCTCAACATCTTAGTGGCGGGCAAGAAAGATCTACCACAATGGCTAACACTTGATGAAGCTCGTCAACAAGCCAAAGATGGCGTAATGGTTTGGGATTTTGCATCGGATGAAAATCCAGATGTTGTTCTTGTTGGCTGTGGTGACTACGTGACTCAAGAAGCCATGGCAGCACTTGTGCTTATTCGTGAGCTTCTCCCAAGAGTTCGTATCCGCTTTGTAAGTGTGACAGAGCTAACAAGCAGTGGCCTAGGAAGTTTAGAGTTCCAAGGCAAGCCTTGGTTGATGGATGAAGTATTTACCGCTGACAAAGGCGTTGTGTTCAACTACCACGGTTATCCAAACACGATTAAGAAACTTGTATTTGACTATAAAGGTAGCGCTCGCTTTAGAATCAAAGGTTACGAGGAAGAAGGTTCAACAACCACTCCATTTGATATGGGTGTTCGTAACGGTACCTCTCGTTACCATTTGGTTATTGATATGGCTTACAAGCTATTCCAACAAAGCGTTATAGATGAGACACAACATGTTGCGATTACGACTGACATGCTGCAGCGCCTAGTCGACCATAGAAATTACATCAAGGCCAACGGTGTTGACCCTGAGAGCATTGAAAACTGGGTTTGGACACGTTAATCAATTTAGTTTCAAACACTAAATAGACCCAAATTAAAGGGCGTCTTTTATGAAGGCGCCCTTTTTTTAACCTTAGTTAACTATTATTTTTCACAATTAAAGTGGAAAATATTACATTTGCAACAGATAATAGTGTCAGCTAGCTAAAACATAAAGGAACTCCGTGATAAGCGCTAGCGCTGCTTACAATGATTTTAAGCAGACGGAGGAGTTTTATAAATAAAACATAAGGATTTTGAATGATGAACAATACACTAAAAGCAGTTCTGCTTACTTCGATGTTACCTTTTGCTGCTAGCGCAGCTGACGGCATGAGCCCCTGGTACGTAGGTGGCGGTGTCGGCATCAACAATTACGAACCTAATTGCGATCAAAAAACCATGAAGTCTTGTGGTAAAGATGACCCCTATGCATGGGACGTATTCGCAGGTTACCTATTTAACGACTACTTCGGTGCAGAGCTTGGTTATCGTGACTTAGGCCGTGCTGAATGGGTCGACTACTCAAATAAACTCAATGACGTTGGCGCTAAAGGTATGAACCTTGGCCTAGTGGCATTTTGGCCATTTGCGGGTGATTGGAGCTTATCTGCTGAAGCAGGTGCTTTCAACTACCTTATTTCAAACAACAAAAACTACGGTAGTGAATACTACAGTGACAGCGGTGTTGCTCCATACGTTGGCGCAGGTATTGGTTATAACATTACAGACAACCTTAAGGTCCAAGCTAAGTATCGTCGTTATGAAAATCTAGACGAAGATAAATGGAAAACCCTAGAGATGGAAAGCAACTACTGGGGTCTTGAGCTAAGCTATCGCTTTGGTAGTAAAGCTAAGCCTGTTGTTCCAGTACTAGACTCAGACAATGATGGTGTCAACGACGATATGGATCAGTGTCCAAATACGCCATTTGACTATAAGGTTGATGAGAACGGTTGTCCTATCTACCTAGAAGTAGAGACGCAGCTTGATATTGGAGCCAAGTTTGCGAATAACTCCGATAAAGTAGAGAAGTCTTCATATGGTGCTATGACTGAGTTAGCTACGTATATGAAACAGCACCCTAACTCTACGGTGACGATTTCAGGTTACGCCTCTAATACTGGTAAAGCGGACTACAATATGGATCTTTCTGAACGCCGTGCAATCGGGGTTGCAGAGGTTCTTATTAACGAATACGGTATTGAACCGGGCAGAGTTTCAACTAAAGGTTACGGTATAACAAGGCCGTTAATGGAAGGCAATTCTGCAGAAGCTAACGCTGCAAACCGTCGTATCGAAGCACATGTTACAGATATAGCTGTCACTCCAGTGCTTAAATAAAGTCAACACTCGATAGTAAAGGCTCACGGTTATCACAACCGTGAGCCTTTTTAATTTTATGCCTTCATAAAAACGCTATACTTCTTGATTAAACTTTTACCCAACAACAATTTTTAGCAGAATTTTGTACTTAGATTACCAAAAAACACGCTTCAAATGATTTTTTGCAACTTTTGTGTAATTTTTTTTCATATATAGTTGGAATGTTCATTAAAATGGCTTTTAATAGCTGCTAAATTAATTGTCCAATCGATGCAGTTCCTAGAGTAAGGATGTGATACACATGGCCAACACATTAGAACAACTTAAACCTTTCACTACCATTGTTGCCGATACTGGCGATATTGAAGCCATAAAACGCTACCAGCCAGAAGATGCAACGACCAACCCCTCTCTTATTTTAAAAGCATCTGAAATCCCTGAGTACAGTGCATTAATCGAAAACGCTATCGAATGGGCAAAAAGCCAAAGTGACGATTTAGCGCAGCAGATTGAAGATGCTGGAGATAAGCTTGCGGTTAATATCGGTCTTGAGATCTTAAAAATTGTTCCAGGTCGTATTTCTACTGAAGTTGATGCCCGCCTATCATTTGATAAAGAAGCATCAATCACTAAAGCACATAAGCTTATTAACCTTTACCAAGCTGCCGGTATCGACAAGTCTCGTATCCTTATTAAGTTGGCATCAACATGGGAAGGTATTTGCGCCGCGAAACAACTTGAGCAAGAAGGCATTAACTGTAACCTAACGCTGCTGTTTAGCTTTGCTCAAGCACGTGCATGTGCAGAAGCTGGTGCTTACCTGATTTCTCCGTTCGTAGGCCGTATTCTAGATTGGTATAAAAAAGACACAGGTCTTGAATACAGCGCAACTGACGATCCTGGTGTAGTGTCAGTTACAAGTATTTATAACTACTATAAGCGTCATGGTTTTAACACCGTCGTGATGGGCGCAAGCTTCAGAAATACGGGGGAAATCATTGAACTCGCAGGTTGTGACAGATTGACCATTGGTCCTGCACTACTGGAAGAATTACAAAACAGTACGACACCAATTGTACAAAAGTTACTTCCTGCGACTGACGTTGTTGCACCAGAAGCTGAAATGACTGAAGCACAGTTCCGTTGGGAATTTAACGAAGATGCAATGGCAGTTGAAAAACTTGCTGAAGGTATTCGCAACTTCGCTATCGACCAAGGTAAACTTGAAGTCATGCTTAAAGATAAACTTTCGTCTTAACCCTATAGGACCAAAAGATGACTGAACTCACTCAACAAGCCGTATGGCAAGCGTTAGAAAAGCACAGTAAAACGCTTTCCCATATGCGCGAGCTATTTAGCACTGAACCTCAGCGTTTTAATGACATGTCGACTCAGGCCTGTGGATTGTTTCTAGATTACTCTAAGAACCGCGCCTCAAAAGAGACGATGTCTCTTTTGTTTAAGCTGGCCAAAGACACGCAGCTTGAATCAAAAATTAAGGCTATGTTTGCAGGCGAAATCATCAACAATACAGAGCAAAGAGCAGTGCTTCATACCGCTCTACGCGCTCCTGCTGACAAAGTCATTAATGTCGATGGCTGTAATATTGTCGCCGAAGTACAGCAAACATTGGCAAAAATGGGTGAGTTCGTTGACTCTGTAACGTCGGGGAATTGGAAAGGTTACACTGGAAAAACGATTACTGACGTTGTCAGTATCGGTATTGGCGGTTCTTTCTTGGGGCCTAAAATCGTGTCCCAAGCACTACGTCCTTACTGGACGAATAAGCTCAATTGCCACTTTGTTGCAAACGTTGATGGCACGTCTATCACCGAAAAGCTAAAAGGCTTAAATCCGCAAACCACATTGTTTGTGATGTCTTCAAAGTCTTTTGGTACCCAGGAAACATTAACCAATACACTTACAGCCAAAGCGTGGTTTTTAGAGCAAGGAGCATCACAATCTGATGTCGCTAAGCACTTTGTCGCTGTTAGCTCAAATGTCGCTAAAGCAACCGAGTTTGGCATCGATGTCAATAATATCTTCCCTATGTGGGACTGGGTTGGAGGCCGTTATTCACTTTGGTCTGCAATTGGATTACCTATCGCACTCCTCATCGGCATAGACAACTTTCGCGAGTTATTAGCCGGTGCTCACGAGATGGATGAACATTTTGCCAACACGCCATTAGAAAATAACATGCCCGTCATTATGGGCTTGTTCTCGCTATGGTACGGTAACTTTTTCAATGCTCAGTCTCATGTAGTGTTAACGTATGATCATTACCTACGAGGCCTGCCAGCCTACTTCCAGCAGCTAGATATGGAAAGTAATGGTAAGTCCGTCACCCTAAATGGTACCGATGTTGATTACAGCACTGGACCTGTAATTTGGGGCGGCGAAGGGACAAATGGTCAGCACGCATACCACCAGCTATTACATCAAGGAACCGCGCTAATTCCTGCCGACTTCATTATGCCACTCAACAGCCATAACCCTGTGGGTGAACATCATGTACAACTTGCTTCAAATTGCTTTGGTCAAACCCAGGCATTGATGCAAGGTCGAACATATGAAGAAGCATTGACAGAGTTAAACACTAGCGGCCTTAGTGATGAGCAAAAGCAACTTATCGCTAAACATAAGGTGATGCCAG
The DNA here is from genome assembly GCF_052977325.1 of Shewanella sp. 0m-6. NCBI lineage: Bacteria > Pseudomonadati > Pseudomonadota > Gammaproteobacteria > Alteromonadales > Shewanellaceae > Shewanella > Shewanella sp. 0m-6. Next base: position 110,057 of record NZ_JBRIMD010000008.1, on the reverse strand, counting down.
GCAATAAGCCAAGCAATACCATCTTAATGGATAAGCTTACTCCTGCAACTTTAGGTGCGTTAATTGCGCTATATGAGCACAGAACATTTGTTCAAGGTGCTATTTGGCAAATTAACTCATTTGATCAGTGGGGCGTAGAGCTTGGTAAGCAGCTAGGAAATGATGTTCTCGAACGCCTCTGCGCAAATAAAGATGCCGATGAACTCGATACGTCGAGTAATGGCTTAATTAACTTGTTTAGGCAAGGAAATATCTAGAGTCATACGCGCATTAAAAAAGCCAGTTTCGACTGGCTTTTTTGTTTTTTCCAGCTGAGCATTCCATATTGGTTACAGATAAGCCCATATTAATCTTCTCTCAACGAATACTAAAACATTAAAAGTTCATCCTGATTTAACATTTTTGAAACATTTAAGTTGCAACATGAACAAAAATCATGCTATTAATTTGAAGACAAAATAAACAACAGGAGGTTGCCATGAATCGACTCGATTATGGTAGTGCGCTAGAACTGGATAGTGTAGTTGAAAAGCCAAGTCGCTCAAGAAGCTCCAATAAAAAGCGGAAGTGGCGTGAAATTGAAGCTCTAAAGGAAAAGCACCGTTTACTTAAAGAACTTCAAGAAATGGATAATAATTTCAGTGGCGAGCTAGACACCCTCCTGATGTAACACCAAATAAAAGAGCGCTTAACGCGCTCTTTTATTTTGAGATATAGTTTCTGATTTAACCGCTGATTTAGTTCTTAATTCAGTTTCTGAGTTGAACCTAGCTATTCCGCCGCGATTAAGTACTCTCTAAGTTCTTCAAACAGCGCCTTATCGTTATCACTAAACAAAGGGTCATCAATCAAACGAGCATCACACATAGCCGCAACCACGTGCCAGTCTTCATTGGTAATAACCTCCCTCCACTTTGGAAACACTGTCGATTCCTCAAACTCCATATGCGCTTGCTGTAAACGCACATAATTTTCTAAATCAGTAACTAACTGCTGTTTTGATACCACAATATCATTTAAAATCAGGTTTAATGTCGCCATCAAAGACGCCGATGCTTCACCTAACTTCTGATGTTCTGAAGTGAGCTTTTCATTGATATGTGCCCGGCCTAGCTTATTCCAGTAAAACTCTGAAATGACCTCTTCCAATGGATGATGGCTATGCTCAGCATAGCTTTGCATATACTCCACGATATCTCGCACTAGGTTGTAGTTTATCGCTTCGCCAGCCGCCAGCTTAGTGTATTTGTCCTTTAGAACCTTAAGTAAAATAGCAATATGTTTATGATCGCGCATGAGCCTCGCTAGCATAGTCATCTCCATCCTAATTCCACCCACTACCACTAATATTAGTAAATCGTATAAAGAACACCCAATATAACAAGTGGACTGCTATCGAGTTTATGATGAAGATCAACTAATTTTAGATTAATTAACATAACGTTATAGCTCGATAATTAACTGAAAATAAATAATACCTCTATAAACTCAACCGGTTTTTCTATGCCGTGGCATAATATTGGAAAATAGAACATCGATAGTAGGACAAGTTTAGATGCAAGCTTCTCACCTTATTGGCGCCCATGTTAGCGCGGCCGGCGGTATCGCAAATGCTCCACTTAATGCCGCTGCGATTGGCGCAAACGCTTTTGCTCTGTTTACCAAAAACCAGCGTCGCTGGCAGGCTAATGATCTAGAAGAAAAACAAATATTACTTTTCAAACAGCATTGTCTTGATGCCAATATCAGCCTTGAATCTATTTTACCTCACGATAGTTACTTAATTAATTTAGGTCACCCTGAAAATGAGCTGCTAGAAAAATCTCGTCAGGCTTTTTACGACGAAATGCACCGCTGCGAACAGATAGGCCTTAGCTTATTAAACTTTCATCCAGGTAGTCACCTAAGACAGATCTCAATCGATGAATGCTTAGCAAAAATTAGTCAATCAATTAACTTAGCCTTAGAGCGCTCATCAGGTGTCACTGCTGTCATCGAAAATACTGCAGGGCAAGGCTCAAACCTAGGCCACTCTTTCGAACAATTAGCGCAGATCATCGATGGTGTGGAAGATAAGTCTCGAGTGGGGGTCTGTATTGATACTTGTCATCTGTTTGCCGCAGGTTACGATATTCGCACCCATGCTGCTTGCAAACAAACCTTTGAGCTTTTCGATAAGGTAGTGGGGAATCGATACCTGAAAGCCATGCATTTAAACGACAGTAAAACGGCACTCAACAGTAGAGTAGACCGTCATGAATCCTTGGGACAGGGGGAGATCGGTCAAGAAGCTTTTGCCAGCTTAATGAAGCTCGATGTGGTTAAAGGGATCCCACTTATTTTAGAAACAATACGCCCAGAGATCTGGCAGGAAGAGATAAACTGGTTACGTTTTCTCGCTAAGCAGTGAACTTCATCCCTCCTTTGCTAGATTAAACATTTGTAAATCACAGCAACGACTTTGGTTGGCTCGCCCAAGTCTGATTGCAACCATACGATATGAGTGCCTTTAAGCTCTTCGCCTTGTTTAATTGCGCTCAATCTTGCATCAGCGAGTGCATTATCGCCTCGCCCAACTCCTGTCACCATAGCGAAGCTGTCACAATGGGTTACTTCAAAGTCATAAGCTTCATTAATCCTGTGGTAAAGTTCAAACTCTTCTGTTGCACAACCACTTAACAGACTCACTAATAAAACACCTATGACAGCACGAAACACAATAACAACCCTCTTTAAAAACTGCCGCGCACAATATAAAAATTCACAGCTAAAATTTGTGACCAAAATCACACAGCGTTAGTTCTAAGTACCACAGCCTGCATCAACTGCTAAATAAACTAACTAACTATAAAGAGTATGAAAACTAAGATTGCACAGCTTTACACAGGTCGCACTAACAACACATTTAAGCAACAAAAAAAAGGAAGCGTTAACAGCTTCCTTGTTTAAGTAACGACTTGTAATTTTGTAAAATACTAAACCGATAACAGCTTAAATAGGTGAGCCTTTAACAGTTCAAAATCTGCCGGTAATTCTGCCGATAAAATGGCTTTGGGAACGACTCTAGCTAAAGGCTCTGGTAACGCTAATTCAATATTAAGGATCTCCTCGACCACCTCATTAAACTTAGCCGGATGAGCTGTAGCGAGAAATATTCCCTTCTCATCTGCTGTCATCGTCTGTTTAAGCGCTAATGCTGCAATAGCCGCATGGGGCTCTGAAAGGTATCCCGAACGATTAAGCGCTTGCAAAGAGTCTGCTGTTTGCGCTTCTGATACCCCTAACCCTACAATATCTTCCAAAGACCAATCCATCGCCTTCACTATCGCTTCAACACGTGGCCAATTACTTGGCTCTGCTACATCCATCGCATTAGATATTGTCGCAACCGTTGTTTCAGGCAACCAAGTACCACTTTCTAAATAGCGTGGCACGGTATCATTACTGTTTGTAGCAGCAATAAATCGTTTGATAGGTAACCCCATGGCTTTAGCAAATAAGCCCGCCGTTAGGTTACCGAAGTTACCACTTGGAACGGCAATAACAGGATCGCTGTCATTGTGCAGCTTAAATTGAGCAACCGCTTCAAAGTAATAGCAAATTTGCGCCAGCAAGCGGCTGATATTGATAGAGTTAGCTGAGTTAAGATGTAAACCGTCTCTAATATCAAGATCTTCAAACGATTGCTTCACCAAGGTTTGGCACGCATCAAAGTCAGACTCTACCGCCACGGTATGGATGTTGCCCCCTAAGGTGGTAAACATCTTTTCCTGTAGCACACTGATTTTTCCTTTTGGATATAGCACAACCACATTAATGTTATCTAAGCCATAAAATGCATCCGCTACCGCAGCGCCAGTATCGCCAGACGTCGCTGTTAGAATATTAATTTTTTCTGATTTGGCTAACTCATTTAAACACTGAGCCATAAAACGAGCGCCAAAGTCTTTAAAGGCAAGCGTAGGGCCGTGAAACAGCTCAAGACTATAGAGATTACTATCGGCTTTCACTAATGGCAGCTCAAAATTAAAGGCGCGCTCTACTAATCTATCAACTGTATCTTGGCCAAGTTCTGATGCTAACCAAGCACCAATGACTTTCTTACTTCTTTCAACAAAGGGGAGCGCCAATAGACTATCGACATCTTGCAACTGCGGGATCTGTTTTGGGAAAAACAAGCCTCTGTCTTTTCCAAGACCTAACTTTACCGCTTCAGTAAAACTTACCACCTGTGAAGGGTGCTTTAGGTTATACAATTCCATGGTGACTTCCTTTAAATTCAATTTATTACGATCTTTTTCCGGCATGCTTAATCAACTTTACGTGCGCCAGTGCTATCAATTTTGCAGATATGAGAAAACCCTTTACCAGCTTCAATATAATAGGTATCTAACCACTGCTGCGCTTGTTGAGCGACGCTCAGATCATCAGTAACACTGAAAAGTGTTGGCCCACTGCCAGAGATCCCCGTCGTTAGCATGCCTAACTCGGCTAAAGCCGCTTTAGCATTTTGATAGTGAGGGATCTCCCCAGCGCGATAAGGCTCAGCTAACACATCCTTTAATACCGCAATCGCCAGATCTGCATCTTGCTTATAGGATGCGTGTACAAAGGCACTTAAATAACGCCCAAAATCAATAGTGGTCTGTTTATCGAATGTAGTTGGCATCAATTGGCGCATTCTTGAGGTCGATAACGAGATGCCTGGATACGCCACCACCCAATACCATTGCTTAAACTCTGGGATCGCTTCACAAACACTCTTGGGCGTATCAAGCATTAGCTGCATCCCCCCTAAGTAACAAGGTGCAACGTTATCATAATGAATTGAACCACTAATTTTGCCTTCAAACTCGCCCATTAATCGCAGTAGTTCTTGCGGATTAAATGGCTGCTGAAAATATTCATTCAGCGCCATCAATGCTGCCACAACTGAGCTAGCACTCGAGCCAAGTCCACTGCCTACAGGTAAATTTTTCTCTAAGGTTAATTTAAGTCCCGCACTTTTATCTAAATGGCTTAAGAAAAATTCAGCACATTGATAAACAATATTTAGTTGCGGATCCTGCGGAAGCTTATCAGCCCAATGACCCGCTAAAACCAACGACAATCCATTCTCAGCAGCCTCTACAGTGACTTTATCACCAAGCAGGCTACCATCGACGGGCGCTAACGCCGCGCCTAGTAAATCAAAACCTACTCCGACGTTGCCCATCGATGCTGGAGCATAAATAGTGACACTCATACGCCCACCTCTCGAGTCCAATTTAGTGTACGTAAAATATCGGCAAATGCACCAGCCGCGGTAACATCGGTACCCGCGCCATACCCCCTAAGAACAAATGGGATCGGCTGATAATAACGGCTGTAAAAGGCCAACGCATTTTCACCTCCTTTCACACTATATAAAGGGTCGGCGGCATCAACTTCAACAATCTTAACCTTGCAGCCCTCCTCATCGATTTGGCCAACATAACGCAGCACTTTACCCTGTGATTTTGCCGCTTCTACCCGCTGGGCAATGGCAGCATCAAGAGACGGTAAATTGTTCATAAATGCATTCACGTCACCAGAGGCATCAAATGAGTCGGGCAGTACTGATTCTACGTGGATATCGCTCAGCTCTAAATTCATTCCCACTTCACGAGCCAAAATTAATACCTTACGCGCCACGTCCATGCCACTTAAATCATCTCTAGGGTCTGGCTCTGTAAAGCACTTATCTCTTGCAATAGATGTCGCCTGAGACAGTGTCATGCCCTCATCTAACATACCGAAGATGTAGGACAAGCTACCGGATAAAATACCATTAAAGCGTTGCAGCTCATCACCGGCGAATAGCAGTTTTTTTAGGTTATCGATAACCGGTAGCCCAGCGCCGACTGTGGTTTCATAAAGAAATTGACGACGCTGTTTAAGCGCTGTTTTCCTTAAATCTTGGTAGTAAGCCATATCACGAGTGTTGGCCTTCTTATTAGGCGTAACAACGTGAAGTCCTGCATTCATAACATCAATATATTTATCGGATACCAATTCACTTGAAGTACAGTCCACCAGCACAGGGTTGAGTAGTTGTTGCTCTTTCGCCCACACTAACATCGCATCAAGATCCGCTTGCTGCTCAGAATCTGCTAACAACCCCTGCCAGTTATTAAGATCGATACCTTCGGCATCTAACAACATCTTTTGTGAGTTCACGACACCACAAACCCGAATGGCAATATGCTGCAGCTTTAATATCTTGCGCTGTTTATTAATCTGCTTAAGCAGCCCAGCCCCGACGTTGCCACAGCCCACAAGAAATACATCAAGGTAATGTTGCACATCGAAAAATGACTGATGACATGCCGCTATTGCATGCTTAGTCTTGCGCTGCTCAACAACAGCTGAAATCGAGCGCTCTGATGATCCCTGAGCAATCGCAACAATATTAACGGTCGCTTGTGCAAGCGCCTGGAAAAACTTGGCAGCAACACCTTTGTGAGTGCGCATACCATCGCCAATCAGTGAGACTATCGCTAAATCGTGACGCATCTCAATCTGCTCTAAAATGTCGTTTTTAAGTTCAAGTTCAAATTCTTGCTCTAGGGCAAACTTGGCTTTAATCGCATCTTCAGTAGAAACACAAAAACTGATGCTGTATTCAGAGGAGCTTTGAGTGATCAAGGACACAGATACGCCGGAGCGCGAAATCGCCCCCAGTGTACGACTCGCCATGCCGACCATCCCCTTCATACCAGGTCCCGACACATCAAACATGGTTTGATCATCTAAATTTGAAATGGCTTTAACATGTAACCCTGTTTCGTCTGGCTTATCAGACACTAGAGTGCCGACTGCATCTGGGTTAAAAGTATTACGGATATAACAAGGGATATGATATTGAGCAATGGGTGCGACCGTTTTTGGGTGCAGTACTTTTGCGCCAAAATATGATACTTCCATCGCTTCTTGATAACTCAGTTGCGATAACAACTTGGCGTCTGTCACCACTCGTGGGTCAGTATTATAAATGCCGTCCACATCAGTCCAGATCTCGCAGCAACTAGCACTAAGACAAGCTGACAACACCGCCGCAGAATAATCTGAACCATTACGCCCAAGTGTAACCACCTTGCCTTCGCTGTCGCCTGCAGTGAATCCAGGCATTACCCAAACCTGCGCGACCGATAAATCCAGTGCATTGAAGCGCAGTTTACTCGCTTCAATATCAACAGCAGATTCTAGGCGAGGGCCATAACCGACAAGTAGAGACTCTGGCACTAATAAATCAGCGCTATGGTTAAAGGACTTCATCACCTCAACCATTAACGCAGATGATAGCTTTTCCCCTCCAACTAAAACTTGTGCTTCAACACTTTCAGGGCACTCTTCAAGTAAGCTCATCCCTTCAAGCTTACTTTGCCAAAATGTGAGTTGTTGCTGCAGTTTTTCATTAAGCAAAGTATTTTGTTCTGCACTTAAGCTGGCAGCCGCCGCAGCATATAGTTCATCAAACACCCTTCCTACTTTGGCTAACACGGCGCGGTAGTCACCGCCATTCACCGCAACATCAACCATCTCAATCAAGCCATTTGTCACTGTGGCTGGGGCTGACAATACTACGGCGGTTGCTTGTGAATGAGCTGACTGGCTGATAATTTCTGCTGCGCCTTTAAAGCGCTGCCAATTCGCCAGCGAGGTTCCACCAAATTTCATTACTTTCATCAAAAACTCCTTGTGCCGCGCCACCTAAGAAACAAAAAAGCCCGCTCCTTTTGGGGGAGCGGGCTTGATATTTTACTTATATCAGGTTGTGCTTAGCCCGCCCCCACGTTGGTAATCGTGGTGGTTGTAATAATGGTGGTGTTCATTAAAACCTGGCTAAACATATAAATTCGTTTCTATCCAATTGGATTGATTTGTGTACTAACACAATTGCTTTTTTGCTAACGAGTGTCAACCCCTAAAACCAACTTTATTGTTATTATTAAGACTATTAGCAATAAACGAGATAAAACAGCCATAAAACAACTATCAATGGGAGTTTAATGAAGAATTTATTACATAACGGCTAAGTTACGTTGACGTAAACCAAAACCCATAAAACAAATAACACAATCAAAATCAAACAGATAGCTGCCACCTAAAAAGTCAGAATATCAAAATCGGTACAAATCCACGACTTAAATATGAAATAGGCCAAACGTAACATTCTTAATAGTTCAGCAAAAAGGGGCTGACAGACTGACAAAAATCGACCTATGAATAAGTTTGCACTCGATATGAAAATTCCTTCTGTATCTAATCCAGCTCGTTTAAGCCAATACTAATTTATCCCCCTAAAGATGTGGCTTAGGTAGCAGAAGTGCATTCAATCTATCGCAAATAGCGTTAAAGCAGGCTAGAATGCGCGCAAATTTCCGATTGGAGCCAATATGAAAATCACCGAAAAATGTGCTGTTAGCATCCATTACCGATTATCAGATGCGAAAGGCCAGCTTGTAGAAAGTTCTTTTGAAGCCGAGCCAATGATCTATCTGCATGGTGCAGAAAACATGATCCCTGGTCTAGAAGCTGCGCTTGAAGGCAAAGCACAGGGTGACACCCTTGATGTCACCGTAGATGCAGAGCAAGGCTACGGTCCATATCATGATGGGCTTCGCCAAGAAGTACCAATATCAGCGTTTGGCGACATTGAAGACATCGTTCCAGGTATGCGTTTTATCGCAGAGACTGAAATGGGTCAACGTCCAGTACAAGTGACAGAAGTTAAAGATGATGTTGTTATTGTAGATGGCAACCATCCTCTTGCAGGTCAATCTTTAGTTTTCAATGTTGAAGTACTTGAAGTACGTGCAGCGACTGAAGAAGAAATTGCCCACGGCCACATTCACGCTCACGGCGGCGGATGCGGCGGTCATGAACATTCTCATGAAGGTGGATGTTGTGGCGGCGGACACGATCACGGTCACGAAGGCGGATGCTGCAGTGATGACGAAACTAAAGAAGCTAAAGAAGGTTGTGACGGTAACGGCGGCTGTGGCTGCAGACACTAGTTCTTTAGGTTGAATTCAAGCCCGTTTCATTAATGATAATGAAACGGGCTTTTTTTATGCTCTATAATAAAAAACTTAACATTAAGCTACGGAATTATTAGTTATTTTTGCAAAGGAACTGCAATGCTCTCAAAAACGGTCTATGAAGCTCTACCCTACTGCTACTTCACTATCGCCAGCGCAAGTATACTTATGTTAGAACAGACCTACGCCCTGCTTTTTGCGGTGTTATTATTTCTGCTAGGAAGTAAAATTTATGCATTACGCTCGAGTAACCGCCGAACGGATCCTAAAAAACGTAGAAAAAAAGGCTTACTTCCTATAGCCCTTTATGAGCATACCCCTGCACTTTACCTATTAATGGCGCTACTTCTGTTAAAACTCGACTCAAGGTTAGCACCAGTATTGAGCCTTATGTTGCTCAGCTACGCACTATATATAGGTTTAAGACGTACCCAGTATCGCAAACATCGAATCGTTGCAGCGCCACTATTGTGATATCGGATAGGTGAAGATGAATCTGCTCGGCACATCAGGAAACCATTCCTGCTCGTGCCCTGCTTCGTACCTAATCATTTACAAGATTAACAGCTTAACCTTTTCTCTTTGCTGCTCAGTCATATGCTTAAGATAATTAGAGCAACGTGTAATCGTCGCAATACTTATTTGGTATTCCTGCGCAATTTGACGCTGACTCATCTCACCATCTAATAGCATCTGAAAAACTTTTAGCCTGCCCGCGACAGCACTGCGTTCCTCTTCCGTTAGTAACAGCTCAAACAATACAGTTAAATCGTCCTGCGCTTGATGCGATAAGACTTTCTCTAAAACCGAACCCCATTCTGCTCGCATTTTATCTCCTAATTTCAGCCACAATCACGTACTAGTGCGTCATTACAGCGATTGTATCAAGAATGCCAACCACCATGCACTTTTTATAACAACATTAGCTCTTACTAAATAAAACTCATTTGTAACTAAGAGTAACTATTGTGAAAAACGATTGCAGTCAGCAAGATAAAACTATATACATTAGGCGAAAACAGATCACATAACACAATAAAAACGTGAGAATTACCATGAAAAAGACAGCCAAAATGAGCCTTATCGCACTAGCAGCAACTGCGACCCTAGCCACTAGTGCATATGCAAATAACTTTAAAGAAGCCGATGACGCAATCGATTACCGTCAATCTGCATTTAGCATGATTGCCCATAACTTTGGTGACATGGGTGCAATGCTTAAAGGCAAAAAAGAGTTCAACGCTGAAGTTTTTGCTATGCGAGCTGAAAATGTTGCAGCCTTATCAAAGCTACCACTTGAAGGCTTTGTTGCAGGTTCTGATAAAGGTGACACCGAAGCATTAGCTAAAGTCTGGAGTGATAAAGCTGATTTTGATGCCAAGATGAAAACCTTCCAAGAGAACGCCGCGATTCTTGCGCTGGCAGCAAAAAGCGGTGATAAGAAAGAGATGAAGCAAGCCTTTGGCAATACAGGAAAAAGCTGTAAAGGCTGTCATGACGTTTATAAAAAAGACTAACTATAAACGTCAGCCCCTCTAGTCCAGAATTAGAGGCATACTTTCCATTAAGCCAGTCTGAGTCCCGACTGGCTTTTTATTTAAGTCCTTAGAGCATATCAATCACAGGCCACATCAGATAGTTCAGTACCAAAGCGCCCACCACTAAGACTAAAACAAGTGCTTTTAACATGGATGCGAAGGCTAAATTGTTAGCGCCAGAATCTGTTATTTCCGATTCTGGTAGACTTTTATAACCGCTAAACATGGCACCAAGAATTTTATCGCCTTTAATCATGTGCACTCCAACGGCTAACACGTGCATTGCCGCTAAGATTAAAATCAAGTCAAAGTTCTTCTTATGTAACCAAGTTAACCAACTTGCCGTATCTGAGCTAACAAACGAATACAGAGGGCCTTCAGTAAAAATATCGTCGGTTGCAAACAAGCCCGTTATCAGCTGAATACAGATAAGCGTAATTAAGGTCACCACCATGTAACCGCCGACGGGATTATGGCCTATTGATGATGAGATCCCTTCGCGTCGAGTTCGATTGAGGTAGTGAATAACCGTTTTAGGTGAATAAACAAAGTGACTAAAACGAGCCGTATCACTGCCAACGAGTCCCCAGATAAGCCTTACAGCAATCAAAATCATCAAGCCATAGGCAAGAATTTGATGCCACTCCATCTCACCAGCATCGGCTGTCCACCATAACCCACCGAGTAAGCACAGCATACCCCAATGAAAAACACGCGTCGGAAGATCCCACACTTTAATTTTGACCAGATTTTGTTCCATCAACTGTCACTCTTGAAAATTAATTTACCTGAGGAGGTCATTATAAACGCGGAATTACTGAAGAGCTATCGAGTTATTTACACTGATTTTTTTGCTGAAAACACTAAATAAGGGACGACTTATCCAATCCAATATGACCTGATTTTTTGGGGTTTACAAGGAAATTTGGCCAGTTATTGTCTATATTTGTCTAAGTGATCAAATAAAAGGCGAACAGTTTAAAAGAGCCAATAAAACGTGATTTAGATCACGACTTTCATATCTGAGATTGGTAGTCTGAATTCAAGGAAACAACAAAAGGTTCGACATATGATAAAGATTACTAGCAAGCATTTTGAAGTTACTGAGTCTATCCGCGAACGTATTGAAGCCAGATTAGAGAAATTAGCAAGACACGATGTGCAGCTAATTAATCCACACGTAATTATTTTACAGGAGAAGCAAGGGTTTAAAATTGAAGCTTCTGTCGGCATCCCAAGTGCCAAGTTATTTGCCCAGGCGAAACACGACGACCTCTATGCAGCTATTAATGCAATGGGACAAAAGCTGGAGAAACAGCTAAACCGCCTGACTCATAAACCTGAAAGTCAACGTCACGCAACACTTAAAATAGAAGATGATGCCATTGATGACGACTTTGATGACAACCTAGAGGAGGAATACGCAGCTTGATATTATTGTTAAATTTACACGCAAAGCGCACCTTCGGGTGCGCTTTTTATTGCAAAAAACTCAATTATGCTAAGTTTTTATTGACACTTAAGGCCCCCCGCTTTAGTTTTATTTCAATGAATAAAATCCATACTACGTTTTTTACTTTCTTTTTTATGTCCCCCACCCTCGGAGGCGGAATTTCGGTGTAAAAACGAAAGTGAAAATTCCAAAGCCTCCCACATGGGAGGCTTTTTTATATCAGCTAAGGTAAGCATACATTGTCATGCTTATCACTAGGGTATTAATACTAAGCGCAATACAAGAGTCAGAGGCTAAGATGAGTAAACCACAACCCTTAAATCACACTCGAGAGCAGATCACCAGTCTCGATAATGAACTGCTGGCTCTGCTAGCAAAGCGCAGAGAATTAAGCCTAGATGTCGCACGCAGTAAAGAAGTCGATGTCAGACCAATCCGCGATACTACCCGGGAAAAAGAGCTGTTATCACGTCTTGTAAAACAGGGGCGTGAGCAAGGATTAGATGCCCATTATGTCATCTCACTCTATCAAAGCATCATCGAAGACTCAGTGCTTAACCAGCAAGCTTATTTACACGGCCGCGCAAATCCAGAAACCCAACAGCAGCAATATTGTATCGCCTACCTTGGCGCTAGAGGTTCATACTCCTATCTAGCTGCCAGCCGATACTGCGATAGACGCCAAGTGGAGATGCAAGATTTAGGCTGCAAAAGTTTCGATGAAATAGTACAAGCCGTTGAATCTGGCCACGCCGACTATGGCTTCCTGCCAATAGAAAATACCTCTTCAGGCTCTATTAACGAAGTGTATGACGTATTACAGCACACCAGTCTTGCTATTGTTGGGGAAACCACCATCGAGGTTGGTCACTGCTTACTGGCCAATAGCGGCAGCACTATTAGTGACATCAAAACTGTTTATGCACATCCTCAGCCGATTAGTCAATGCAGTCGCTACTTAAGTCAGCACGGTGAATTCAAACTAGAGTATTGCTCTAGTAGTGCAGAAGCGATGGAAAAAGTCTGTAATGCAAATGATAACAGTGTCGCTGCTATCGGTAGTGCAGAAGGCGGCGCCTTGTATCAATTAGAAGCGATTGAAGCAGATCTTGCCAATCAAAAAATTAATCAAAGCCGCTTTATCGTTGTCGCAAGAAAGGCTGTTGAAGTGCCATCGCAGCTTCCAGCAAAGTGCACACTGATCATGGCTACAGGCCAAAAGCCTGGCGCACTCGTTGAGGCCTTACTTGTGTTAAAGGCGCGTAATCTTAATATGAGTAAACTCGAATCTCGTCCTATTCCTGGCACGCCTTGGGAAGAGATGTTCTATTTAGATATCGATGCCAATCTATCAAGCGAGCCGATGCAAGCTGCGCTTAAAGAGTTAGAGCGCACCACTCGCTTTATTAAAGTGCTCGGTTGCTATCCCTGTGAAACCGTTAAGCCTACTCAACTGAGTAATAGCCAGTTGATGATTGAGCCTAACACCTCTAAGTCGACCACTGTTGCAGCAACAACCAGTAGTAAGCAACAGCGCTTTAGTAAGCAATATAAGAGTGAGTCTACGCAAGTTATCTGCGGCCAGCTAAACCTAGGAGCCGGTAATATCGGTGCGATAGCTCAAGTACAACTCCCCCTAGAGCTTCAGCAAGTTGAGCAGCTAGCAAAAGAGCTTAAAGAATCAGGTTTCCAAGCCGTTGCGATACAGGGATTAAACCAGCAAAGCGATGTCATTAACTCCATCAATAAGTTTAAGCATGCTCTCGCACAATTTGATTTAGTTTGTGTCCTTGTCATTGAACATGAAACCGATTTAACCATGGCGACTCAGTTTGCAGATGTAGTCATGCTATCGGGGAATCTAATGTATAACCAAGCCATTTTAACCCAACTTGGCTCTTTACTGGTTCCGGTTATAGTCGAGCGCAATACCATGGCTAGCGTCGATGATCTGCTTAATGCAGCAGAGGTTATCTTGAGCCAAGGTAATCAACAACTTATCTTGTGTGAATCAGGGGTCACAACCCTTAATAACTCAGGAAAACCATCACTGGATCTAGCGGCATTGGTTGAGCTAAAAGCCCTGAGTCACTTACCTATTTTGGTCAATCCAAGCTACGCGATTGAAGCAGAACAAATGCCTACATTTGTTAAGGCGATAAAACAGTTAAAAGGCGATGGTGTCATGGTGAATTTAAGTGCTATTGAGCAAGCATCAAAAGCTGACTCTACAACGCTCTTCAATGAGCTATTAGGCAATCTATACCATTAGCTTACGGGTAAATTTATATTAGTCTTTTATATCAGTATCTTGAAAGTTAGTCTCTCGATATAAGTTATTTGATATAGTCAGCTTAATAGCGATGGCTTATACAGACAATTTGATAGCGATAGCTTGATATTGATTATTTGATAGCGGCGGCTTGATAAAGAAACTGATATTCATTATCAAACCGCGTCTGAATTGAAATTAGCGTTTACGCTGAGCAGCTTGCTCAGCGTTACTTTTATCAATCAACCGAGGGATCGTTGTCCCTTGGACTAAGATAGAAAAAACCACCACAGCGTAAGTCATCACCATTAGCAGCTCTCGCAGGTCTATATTGCTGCCACTCATGACAATTATGCCGGTAGGTAAACTCATCGCCATCGCTAACGCTAAGCCGCCACGTAATCCTCCCCATACCAAGATTTTTTCTGCATAAGAGTTATAGTGCCTAAAACGCCTAAAGCCAAAATAAGGTAGATAAATGCTGATAGTGCGCCCAATTAACACTATCGGGACAGCAAGCAGCATAAACCACCACAACTCAACATCGAAATGAATGAGTAGCAGTAGTAAGCCTAATAGCAGAAACAATAATGAATTGAAAAATGACTCTATTAATAACCAGAAACTCTCTAGGTGTCCTTGCTCCTCTTCCTTTAGCAACTTAGGCACACTCACATTGCCAATGATAATTCCGGCTGCGACCATGGCTAGGGGCCCTGAAACCCCCAACATATCGGCCCCAATGTAACCTGCACTCGGCACCAATAATGTCATCAGTAAATACTGCGTTCGCTCTTCAGAGAAATGCAGCATGCCATGTAGAATAGCGGCCAATACTCCACCGTAGAGTAAACCGCCTAACGCTTCTCTAATAAAAAGCTTACTTACATCAATAAATGTTAACGGTTCAGTTGAAAACGCGACTTGTGAAACGGTGATAAAAATTACCAAACCAATACCGTCATTGAAGAGCGATTCACCCTCAACCTGAGTGGCAATATCTTCTGGCGCGCCAAGCTGTTTAATGATTGCCAACACCGCAATAGGATCCGTTGGCGAAATCAGTGCACCAAATAGCAGGCAATAACTAAAGTTTAGGGGTAAACCGATAGCAATAGCGAATAGGTACAGCAAGCTACCAACAACAAATGTTGATATTAGCGTCCCCACAAAAGCCAGTATGAATATTTCCCACTTTTGTTTTTTTAATATATTGAGCTTAATCTGTAACGTGCCAGCAAACAGTAAAAAACCCAGCATTCCATTAAGCAGTAGAGCTGTAAAATCAAGCTGCTCTAGATCGGTCACTAAGGTTGAATAAATTTTTATACCAAAGATCTTACCGGCCACCAAAATAGCTAAGCTCAAACACAATGCCAGTGCAGTAATAGTGACGGTTTGTTGCCAACGATGTAAACGTGAAGAGACAAGAGATATCACCAGAGAAAGCACAGAAAGTAGACATAAGATTTCGTAACTAGTCACAGTGAAGTCTCATTAAGCAAAAGGGAGGGGGAAATAACAGAGATTAGATTATGCGGCCTTCAATTAAGCTCAGCCAACCTTTAATCACTCTGCCGCTAAACCATATCGCACCGCCAACATAGAGCGTGGCACTTAACCACGGCTGAGCACACAAATACCCGGTTAACATGACTAAAAATAGGCCGAGGATAGACCAACGCTGCCAACGTAAATGGATTGCCAGCATGTTATTGGCATTTTGCTGTGGCTGATACAGATTAATAACAAGACTAAGGGCTGTGGGCACTAACATTATCGGAAAGCATGCCATCAGCGCATACAGGAAGTGTGCGAGATTTTTATCTTGCAGCGCTAGTGATTGAGAATGTAATGTTGATGCCATACGCCACTCCAAAAAGAAATAAGAGACAGGCGCAATTCCATCACGACCTATCATTAACCTTACTTTCTCATGATGAGTTACGCAACTTTCACGCCTGATTTATTTCAGATTTTCATGCCATTGACTTAGCGCTTAGGTTTATATACTTACAGTTCTAAGGTCACATCTGACTTTAATTTAGTTGAACATGCTAGCACAAAGCCCTGTGCGACCTCATCAGGTGTCAATGCCATTTGGCTTGTAGACTCGGTTTCTCCCTTAACAACCCTACACTTGCATGCACCGCAAACACCTGAACGACAGGCAGCAAGAATAGGTAACCCTTCGGCTTCAATGCCGTCCAATACGGTTTGTTCTGCAGACAAGGTTCGGCTTTTATCACCGATCATCAACATAAAACCGCTTGTCTCTGCGTTAATAGCTGTAGTTTGCGCTTTTACTGCAGCCAGTTCGGCGCTATCCCCTTTAAAGCTACCAAAGCTTTCCTGGTGGAAATGCGTCATATCAAAGTCTAACGATTCTAGTAATGCTTTAACGGCATTCATATAAGGCTCTGGACCACAGACAAACACAGTACGAGTTTTAAAGTCTGGTACTAATCTCGCTAAGTTATCAACATTTAGACGCCCAGGCAGATTATCGATATAAGGACTCGCTTGCTCACTAACCTCTTCTAAAATGTAGTTAAGCTTAAATCGGGCGCTGCGCTCAGCCATCTGTGAAATAGACGCTTCAAATATAAGATCGTTACTAGATTTTGCACTATGAAGAAAGCTCACATCTGGGCCAACTTCGGTATCGGTTAACCAACGAGACATGGAGTACATAGGCGTGATACCGCAGCCAGCACTTAAAAACAGATACTTTTGCGCTTGAATATCAACTAAATTAAATACGCCATCGGGGCCGAGAGCTCGCACCATATGACCGACTTCAAGGTTATCGGCTAAGTAGTTTGAAACCTTGCCACCTGCAATACGCTTAATGGTTAGTACAATAGAATATGGACGTGAAGGTGACGAGCTTATGGTATAGCTACGAGCAATTTTCTCACCATTAATTTCCAGCAATAAAGTAAGAAACTGACCGGGCTTAAAATGAAACTTAACTGGAGTGGCAGCTTGAAATCTAAAGCTGATAACATCGTGAGTCTCATTCCATTTTTCCACACACACCAGTTGATGTTCCCCAGACTGCCATTGCTGAGCCGAAAAAGATTCTAAATGAGAAGTTTGCTTATTCATTGCCATATTCACGCTATACCTACCTATCAAACTAAGTTGTTAACCCTTAAACTAAAAATGGCCACACATTGGTGACCATTTTAAACTTACTTATCACCCGTATCGATGCAGTTACGCTACATTAAGGATGCGATTTAGATCTGCTTCTACAGTTGTGGTGTTACGAAGACCAAACTTCTCTTCTAGCACTTTGGCCAAGTTAGGCGTTAGGAATGCTGGTGCCGTAGGACCTGTCATGATGTCCTTCACACCCAGTGATAATAGTGTCAATAACACGACAATGGCTTTTTGTTCAAACCATGAAAGTACTAAGGTAAGTGGCAATTCATTAATATCGCACTCAAATGCTTCAGACAGTGCAATAGCAAGCTGAATCGCAGAGTAAGCATCATTACACTGACCAATATCCAATAGACGTGGAATACCGTTGATGTCACCAAACTCAAGTTTGTTGAACTTATATTTACCACAGCCTAATGTCAGAATAATCGAATCCGCTGGCGCTTGAGTCGCGATATCCGTGAAGTAACCACGCTCTTGCTTGTCACCGTCACATCCACCGACCAAGAAGAAATGCTTGATTGCACCGCTCTTCACATTCTCGATTACGGTGGGTGCAGCAGCCATCAGCGCATTACGAGCAAAACCTATGGTGATTAGATGGGGGATCTCATCATAGATAAAGCCTTCTAAAGACTCAGCTTTAGCAATTACTTCACTGAAATCATCACCAACAATGTGGGTTACACCAGGCCAGCCTACAATGCTACGCGTGAAGATACGGTTTGAGTAATCACCCACATTTGGGTCGATAATACAGTTTGATGTCATTACTACTGCACCAGGGAATGTCGCAAATTCTTTTTGCTGATTCTGCCATGCACTGCCGTAATTGCCCACTAAGTGTGGATACTTTTTAAGTTCAGGGTAAGCCAGTGCAGGTAACATCTCACCGTGGGTGTAAACGTTAATACCTTTGCCTTGGGTTTGTTCAAGAATAAGCTCAAGATCTTTCATGTCATGACCAGACACTAAGATAGCCTTACCCTTTACAGATTTAGTGTTAACTTGCGTTGGCTCTGGGTGACCAAAGGCATGGGTTTCCCCTTCATCGAGCATTGCCATTACGCGGTAGTTAAGCTGACCAATCTGCATTGCTGTATTAAATAGCTTATCGGCATCAACTGAGTCTTCACCAAGAAAAGCCATGATCTCGTGGAACTCGCCAGCCACTTCATCGCTGGTTTGCTCAAGTACGCGAGCATGCTCCATATAGGCTGCTGCGCCTTTAAGGCCGTATAAGCAAAGTAAACGTAAACCCATAATATCTTCATGGACTTCATCTTTACCACGGTTAGGCACAGCTTGAAGCGCTTGAGATAGCATTTCAGGCTTAGTCGCGCCCAATACCAACTGCATAGGCGCATTCATTGGCTTGGCTTCAATGCTTAGTTCACCGCACTTAGCTTCGTATGCCGACTTTAAACGGTTACGGAAAGTTTCAGCTTGGGTGGTATAAGCAATGATACGCTCATCATCAAAGTTAACGTTGGTCAGTGTCGCGAAAAATGCCTTTGGCACAAAGGTATCAATCTCATGGTCGATAATGCCGACTTCACGAGCAAGGGCCGCGTATGACGACACACCTTGGAGAATATAGATAAGAAGATCTTGTAAGTCTGAGGTATCAGACGACTTACCGCACATACCTTGCGTGTAGCTACAGCCATTACCCGCAGGTGTTCTAATTGTTTGCTCACATTGAATACAAAACACGACACTAACTCCTATATTTTAATCATGCATCTCATCTGCATGTTTTGATGTTAGTGTACGCTTCTTGACGAATTGCAAAAGGGTTTTCTAACAACAAAAGCTAAAACTATGAAAGAGATCACTTTAAGTGTTAACTAATAAACACTTAAAGTACTGAAGGAATATAAAATAAAAAGCTTTATTTTCAGTGATTAATGCAAGCGCAGGAGCCGAGGGTAGCGACGTCATCTCAAGATGCATTCGCAAGAGTGAAGTTTTTAAGTAGTGATAAGCATGACCAAAAATGCGCAGTCATTCAATTAAAGGTAAGTAAAGCAAAAGCAAAAAAAGGCGCCTAAGCGCCTTTTCAATTTAAGGATTACGAGCAGTTATTAGCCAGTCTTCATGTCGTTTACTGATTGCAACATCGCACGACTCTCACGTTGGAATTGCGGCGCAAAATCACCAAACCAGCGAGACACCTCTGCAAACTGAGCCACAAACGCATCGCGATTGCCGGACTTTAAAATAGATAACGCCTGAGAGTAGTTATCTAAGTAATCGCTGATCGCAACAAGGCTTTCCTCTTGAGCGAAGATAATATCAGCATATAACTCAGGGCTTTGGGCAAATAAGCGTCCTACCATAGCCAGCTCTAAGCGGTAAATTGGCGAGCTAAACTGTAGCAATGACTCAATATCTGCTTCCTCTTTGTAAAGGTTCAAGCCATATACAAAAGAGGAAAAATGTCGCATGGCTTGCACCAATTGCATCGCTTTATCGTGTTTGCTTGGCTCAGCTTCAACAATTCGAGCTCCCCAAATCTCAATCTGCTCTATCAACCATTGATAAGCCTGTTGCTCGCGGCCGTGACACACGACGACAACTTGCTTTGCAAGGCTGCCTACATCTGGACCAAACATAGGGTGTAAGCCAAGCACGGGGCCAGAGTGCGCCGCCAGCATCGCCTCCACTGGTGCTCCTTTGATGGAAGTCAAATCGGCCAAGATGCAATCTTTAGGTAAGTTTGTCAGTTGCTCAGCAATTAATTCACAGGTAATGTTTATCGGCACGGTGACAATAACCAAGCCTGCCCCCTCAAAGATGCTTTCGCTGTTTATCCAATCATCTTTATCAAGCGTTTTTACCTGATAACCAGAAAGCGTTAACATCTGTGAGAACAACCCACCTAACTTACCTTCCCCCCCCACAATAACCACATGACCCAAATCAGCCTTAATTTGCTTAAAGCCTACGTCCTTTTCATTAAGGTAAGACTCACGCATAAGGCGACGTAAAATATCTTCAATGAGTTGTGGCGCGACATTCATCGCTTTCGCTTCAGCACGTCTTTTCGCTAGCATATTAGCTTCACGCTGCGGCGCGTAAATTGGCAAACCTGCACCATGTTTTACCGCGCCAACTTGTGCAACAAGATCTAAACGTTTTCTCAGTAAATGCAGTAACTGCTGATCGACACCGTCAATCAAACCTCTCAGGTTCTCAAGCTCTGCTGTAGTCTTCTCATTCATCAATCTTTCTTCCATCAGCCATTTGCTACTTTCAGCATATCAAATCGAGTCGGTAATATTGGGGCTAATAAGCTAGCACCATCTCGTAACAAGTTTTCCGTGGTTTGCCAGTCTATACAAGCATCGGTCACCGATACACCGTAAGCCAGTTGATTCATCGGTATGTCACTACTTTGCTTACCTGCATTTAGGTGGCTTTCTAGCATAACACCAATAATAGATTGATTACCTACAGCAATTTGGTTAAATACATCTTCACATACAGGCTTTTGTTTATTGTGATCTTTCGACGAATTCCCATGGCTGCAATCAACAATCAAGCGTGCATTAAGCTTTGCCGCATGTAACTGCTGTTCGCACTCAGCGACACTTGCTGCGTCATAATTTGGGGTTTTACCGCCACGTAAAATAACATGTCCATCTGGATTACCGGCAGTTTGTAGTAGTGCCACCTGACCTTGTTGATTAATCCCCATGAAGCGGTGCCCACTCGCTGCTGACTCTAGCGCATTTATCGCAACGCCCAGCTTGCCGTCAGTGCCGTTTTTAAAACCAACTGGCATAGAAAGACCCGAGGCCATTTCTCGGTGAGTCTGAGATTCTGTTGTACGTGCGCCAATTGCAGACCAGGTAATGAGTTCTGACATGTATTGCGGACTGATAGGATCCAGGGCTTCGGTCGCAACAGGTAACTCAAGCTCAGCCAGCCAAATCATTAGCTCTCTTGCTTGTCTTAGACCTTTATCAACATCAAATGATTCATTCATATCAGGGTCATTAATCATGCCCTTCCAGCCAACCGTTGTACGCGGTTTTTCAAAGTAAACACGCATCAATACAAAAAACTGCTCGCCGAGCTCATTATGAAGTTTCTTAAGCTTCAAAGCGTACTCTTTAGCGGCATCGATATCATGAATTGAGCAAGGACCAGAGATCACAAGCACACGATTATCACGTTTGTGTACGATATCTGACACGGTTTTTCGGGCATTTAGCACATATTGATAAGCATGCTTAGACAGAGGCAGATCGCGCTTTAACTCCTCAGGAGTCACGAGAACTTGCTCAGAACTGATATGAACATTATTAATTGTGTCTTGTTGCATGATAACCACCTGCCTTTATCTCTTATCTGCTTTGCGCTAACAGTCTTTATGTCACTGAAGAACGTCTCAACTTATATTTTAAGCTCGGTTTTATCGTCCGAACCGAGTACCACCGTAACGGTACAGCATTACACCTTAAGAACACTATGCCTAGATGAAGCGGTGAGATCAAGCGACATTTTCTATAAATGAAAATTTCTAATCTAGCTTTCGTAAATACGGCTGAAGAGTAATACCAATAACATGAAGATTCAGGAAGGAAATTGAAATGCCCAATAAATTTAGGCAACAAAAAACCGCCATATAGGCGGTTTCTCGTGCGAACACTGCATCTTTTTTATAGCAAGTACTAAATTACTTAGTAGCAAGCTTCTCACGGATACGTGCAGACTTACCTGAACGATCACGTAGATAGTAAAGCTTAGCACGACGAACACGGCCGCGACGCTTAACTTCGATGCTAGAGATGATTGGGCTGTGAGTCTGGAACGCACGCTCAACACCTTCACCATTAGAGATTTTACGTACTGTGAATGCAGAGTGAACGCCGCGGTTACGCTTAGCGATTACAACGCCTTCGAACGCCTGTAGACGCTCTTTACCGCCTTCTACAACACGTACTTTAACAACTACTGTATCACCGGCACCAAATTGTGGTACGTCGGTTTTCATTTGCTCTTCGTTGAGCATTTTGATGATGTTATTCATTAAATAAACTCCATACTAGTAATAACTGCGCTTCGACTAATCATCTTGTTTGATGGTGTCAACAAATTCAGCTAATAGCTTCTCTTGTTCGCCAGTCAGAGCTAGATTTTCAAGTAATTCTGGTCGTCTCAACAAAGTCCTACCTAGGCTTTGCTGTAGACGCCAGCGTCTAATATGTTCGTGGTTACCACTTAACAATACGGCTGGAACATCCAGGCCATCCAAACTTTCAGGACGCGTATAGTGGGGGCAATCCAGTAATCCATCAGAGAAAGAATCTTGCTCTGCGGAAGCTTGTTTTCCTAGCACGCCAGGAACCAATCTAGATACTGAATCAATCAAAGTCATCGCTGGAAGTTCACCGCCCGAAAGCACGTAATCTCCTATCGACCACTCTTCGTCCACTTCAGTTTGAATAATACGTTCATCGACACCTTCGTATCGACCACACACTAAAACCAAACTGGATGATTGCGCTAACTCTTCAACGCCTTGCTGTGTCAGCTTACGGCCTTGAGGAGAAAGGTAGATCACCTTTGCCTCTTTTCCAGCTGCAGCTTTTGCTGCATGGATGGCATCACGTAGAGGCTGCACCATCATTAACATTCCAGGGCCACCACCATAAGGGCGATCATCCACTGTTTTATGTTTATCATGGGTGAAATCTCGAGGATTCCACGTTTGCAACTCTAGCAACCCTTTGCTAACTGCACGACCCGTTACACCAAAGTCTGTTACGGCACGAAACATCTCGGGAAACAGGGTTACTACCCCTAACCACATATGTTGTACCTCGACTTAGAAGTCCGGATCCCAATCCACTAAAATCTGTTTTGCTGCCAGGTCCACCTTTTGGATGAACTGGTCAGTAACAAAGGGAATCATACGTTCCGCTTTGCCAAAGCCATCTTTTGCGTTAGCTTTAACTAGAAGTACGTCATTCGATCCTGTTTCCACGATCTCCTGAACGGTACCCATGTTGTAGCCTTTGGTATTAGTCACTTCACATCCGATCAGATCTCGCCAGTAGAATTCATCTTCTGGTAAATCTTGCATCTGCTCAGCAGGCACAGCAATCTCACAATTAGTAAGCGCTTGAGCCTCATCCCGTGTTGTTACGCCTTCAAGACAAGCGACAACCGCTTTACCCTGAAAACGCCACTGGGCGACTTTAACCTCGCGCCATTCACCTTGCTCTTTAATAAGCCAAGGAGAATAGTCAAAGATACCTTCAACAGAGTCGGTATAGGTAGTGATCTTCAACCAACCTTTAATGCCAAAACTGGAACCTAATTTCCCAAGGATGACGGGTTCTTGTTTACTACTCATCAATCTATACCCTAACGCTATTAAGCAGCTGCTTTACGAGCGTCTTTGATCAGTTTTGCTACACGATCAGTAGTAGCAGCACCGTTAGCAACCCAATGCTCAACACGGTCAAGATCTAAGCGTAGAGCTTCTTCTTGGCCACGAGCTACTGGGTTAAAAAAGCCAACGCGCTCGATGAAACGACCGTCACGGGCGTTACGGCTGTCAGCTACAACGATGTTATAAAATGGACGCTTTTTTGCGCCGCCACGAGCTAAACGAATGGTAACCATGCGTTTGGTATCCTCTAATGATTTGCTTTTTATCAAGCAAAAATAAAAACTGAAACTCCGTGTTCGCGAAGAGCCCCAGATAGAAAGCCGGCAGATTTTACCTGACTGACCGGCGAATGCAACCGTAATCGGCGTTTTTTACGCCTAAAACGATTTACAGACCAGAGCAAGTTTCACTCTAGTCTGTAAATTTAGCTATGCAGAATATTCTAAATGCCTAGCGGCCTGGCATTTTCATGCCTGGTGGTAACATACCACTCATGCCACGCATCATTTTTTTCATGCCGCCTTTCGCTGACATTTTCTTCATCATTTTCTGCATTTGAGTAAACTGCTTAAGTAAGCGGTTCACATCTTGAATTTGTGTGCCGCTGCCCAGCGCGATTCTACGCTTACGTGAACCCTTGATAATATCGGGACGTTGGCGCTCACCTGGCGTCATAGAATTGATAATCGCTTCCATCTGCCCAGTCATCTTGCCATCTTGAACTTGAGCAAGTGCTTCTGGTGGTAATTGCCCCACACCAGGTAGCTTCTCAATCATGTTCATCATGCCGCCCATGTTCTTCATCTGTTGCAGCTGTTCGCGGAAATCTTCTAAATCAAAGTTGCCGCCTTTTTTTACTTTAGCTGCAAGCTTCATCGCCTTTTCTTGGTCTACACCACGCTCAACCTCTTCAATAAGAGAAAGAACGTCGCCCATACCTAGAATACGTGATGCGACACGATCTGGGTGGAATGCTTCTAACGCATCGGTCTTTTCACCCACACCTAAGAATTTAATTGGTTTACCCGTAATGTGGCGAATCGATAATGCTGCACCGCCTCGTGCATCACCATCGACTTTGGTCAGTACCACACCGGTTAACGGTAGCGCTTCATTAAAGGCTTTTGCTGTGTTTGCCGCATCTTGACCCGTCATGGCATCAACCACGAACAATGTCTCAACCGGGTTCACCGTAGCATGAAGCTCTTTAATTTCATCCATCATGGCTTCATCGACGTGCAAACGACCTGCAGTATCGACAATAACCACATCAATGAACTTAAGCTTTGCGTGTGCAATTGCAGCCTTAGCGATATCAACAGGCTTTTGGCTCACATCTGACGGGAAGAATTCAACTTCAACTTCAGCGGCTAAGGTTTCTAGCTGTTTAATCGCCGCTGGACGGTATACGTCGGCAGACACAACGAGAACAGACTTCTTCTCGCGTTCACGCAAGAATTTAGAGAGCTTTGCAACACTGGTGGTTTTACCCGCACCTTGCAAACCCGCCATCATGATCACTGCAGGCGGTTGAGCCGATAGGTCTAAAGCTTCATTCGCTTCGCCCATCGCATTTTCAAGTTCGCTTTGAACGATCTTAATAAAGGCTTGGCCTGGACTTAGACTCTTTGAAACCTCTTGTCCAACAGCGCGTTCTTTAACGCTATTTACGAATTCACGAACCACAGGCAAGGCAACATCGGCCTCAAGAAGTGCCATGCGGACTTCGCGTAAGGTTTCCTTAACGTTTTCTTCCGTTAAGCGACCACGGCCACTGATATTTTTCAGAGTCCGTGACAATCTGTCAGTTAAGTTCTCAAACATTATCCAGTTCTTTACCGTTTAAAATTTACATTGATGGGGCTGTATTATAGCGATGCCCAGATATTATGCTACAGAATGACGCAAGTTACTTTTACAACTCAGTGCAGTGAAACGTAAAAAATCACTAAAAATCGTCAATAAGATAAAAAATCGACCTATTTTTGCAACCAAGGTCACTGCCCAAATCCCTTCCGCTCATGCTATTCTACACAATAATATTACATGCTAACTTAATGAATAAAGTCGAAACGACTTTAATGGCTAGACTCAAGGCTATATTTAGCTCACTCAGTGATTTAACTCATGCTTGAATCACGCTACTATGCGAGTCGTTTGGTCAACTTTTAATGCATTGTTAGAACATTAGGTCCTTAAAAACAAAGTAGGTTAATACTCGATGGTCATTTTCTCAGCTACAGCCATGTTGTTCTATAGTATTGCTTTGGTTCTCGTCGCAAGCCGACTTTTTCATGTTGATGGACCAAACAGAAAATTAATTGCAGTCTTTGCCGCGCTCGGCGTGGTGTTTCATGCTGCGGCATTGTCACAAGCTATCATCACAGGTGATGGACAAAACTTTAGCTTAACCAACGTGATTTCGATGGTTAACTGGATTATCACGTTCAGTTTCACCATTTTACTTTTTAGACTCAAAGTCATTGTTGTTTTACCGGTTGTCTTTGCCTGTTCAGTAATATCAGTGGCCTTGCTTTGGCTAGTACCGCCTGAGTACATCATCCATTTTGAAGTTCACCCGGATGTTTTAGTGCATGTTGTCTTGTCGCTTATGGCCTACAGTGCCCTGATGATTGCAGCCCTGTACGCGATTCAGCTGGCAATCATTCAAAACCGCCTAAAGAGTAAGAAATTAATAATGACTTCGGCAATGCCACCGCTAATGACAGTAGAGAAGCAGCTGTATCACTTAGTGATTGTAGGGGTGATTTTATTAAGTCTGTCACTTGCTACAGGCTTTATCTTCCTCGACGACATGTTTGAAGAAGGTAAAGGTCATAAGGCTGTACTTTCTATCATGGCTTGGTGTGTGTATATCGCCATGTTAGCCCAGCAGTACTGGGTAGGTTGCCGCATTAGAACCGCTGTTGCTTACACTTTGACTGGTGCGGTCTTGCTGTCACTGGCCTACTTTGGTGCTCGTATTGTAAAAGAACTCATTCTCAGCTAATGCCACCACTTTCGTCATTTAGCCCATCTTCAAATGATGGGCTAAACTTGACACCACTTTGAAAGTTCTGTAATTACTAATTTTTATAGCACTTTATTCAATGTTTATTCGCCTCTATCTTTAAAACAACAGCGGAGCTCCAAAGTTTGGACGATATATCCACTGGCGCACTTTTATCTATTTTGTTCGTCTTGATTCTACTCTCAGCCTATTTCTCAGGCTCAGAAACCGCCATGATGTCGCTCAATCGCTATCGCTTACGCCACCTGGCTAACAGTGGTCATAAAGGTGCCATTCGCGCCATAAAGATGCTTGAACGTCCTGATAGGCTCATTGGCTTAATTCTTATCGGTAATAACTTAGTTAATATTTTGGCCTCAGCCATCGCAACCATTATTGGTATGCGCTTATTTGGTGACATGGGGGTCGCCATTGCCACAGGTGTATTAACGTTAGTCGTGTTAGTCTTTGCTGAAGTCACCCCAAAAACCGTTGCGGCTCTTCACCCTGAACGTATCGCATTCCCCTCTAGCTATATCCTTCGCGTGCTATTAGTCATATTGTCGCCCTTCGTTAAAGTTGTAAATTTCATTACCTCAAGCTTCTTACGTTTACTCGGGATCCGATCTGTTAAAGCCGATGATGCTTTGAGCCAAGAAGAACTGCGTACAGTTGTGAATGAGGCGGGCGCCTTAATCCCTCGGCGTCACCAAGAGATGTTATTGTCGATTATGGATCTAGAAAACGTCACTGTAGATGACATCATGATCCCGCGTTCAGACTTATACGCTATCAACATTAATGATGATTTTAAGAGCATTAACAAACAAGTTATTCAAAGCCCGCACACCCGTGTTTTACTCTATCGAGACACCGTTGATGATGCCGTTGGTTTTGTGCATTTACGCGATGCACTTCGTCTGCAATCTAAGGGACAATTTAGTAAATCATCATTACTTCGAGCAGTAAAGGAGCTGTATTTCATTCCTGAAGCCACACCTCTTAACGTGCAATTGTCTAATTTTCAGCACAATAAAGAACGTATTGGCCTTGTGGTCGACGAATACGGCGATATTCAGGGCTTAGTGACATTGGAAGATATTTTAGAAGAGATTGTAGGAGACTTTACCACCTCAATGGTGACCACTGCGAGTGAGGATATCACCCAACAACAAGATGGTAGTTATCTGATTGAAGCGAGTATCAACATCCGCGACTTAAACAAAGAGATGGCTTGGCACTTTCCGATTGATGGACCTAAAACCATTAACGGCCTAGTCCTTGAATATCTCGAAGAGATCCCTGAACCAAACACATCAATGCGTTTGTACGGTTACCCGCTAGAGGTCATTGATGTTGCAGACAACATGATAAAAACAGTCAGAGTGTTGCCGCAGCATTATCAGTCACCTAAAAAAGATAAATAATCGTTTATCCAGATTGACATAAAAAAGGCGCTGTTAGCGCCTTTTTTATGGGTGAGCGACTCAATCAAACAAGTTAATTAAGTCGTTTTTTTAGCTGTTTCTATCGCTCTACGCTTATCTCTGGCCATAGGCGTAATCTCTGCTAACAAGCTCTTTTCCATACCCAGCATAAAATAAATCTCTGCCATTAAGAAAAAAGGTCCAATGAGCAATTGATTAAGATCATCTACAAATGCAGGCTTGGCTTTTTCATAGTGGTGGCCAATAAACTGAATGACCCAACCAACAAAAAATACAGCAACAGCAATCCATAATGCACCAGGCATTTGCGCCACCAGACTTGAAGTGTAAAGCACTGGAATAATAAACAGGGCTAAGCCAATCGCTAACCTAAAGTGCAAAAACACGTAATAGATGAGTACCCCAACAGCAAAAATAGTCGCAACATTAAAGCTGATCACCGGGTCATTAAACACCGCAAAGTTTAGCGGGATCAAATTGAGTAATAAAAACAATGACCAGATAATCAGTGGGATCCCAATAAAGTGGGTCTTAATGTTTTTCGGGTTTAAATGCACACTCTTATAGGTCGATAACTGCTCTTCGGCGGATTTCATCTGTTCTTCTCCATATAGGCTTGCCAGTATAAAAACTTGGCTGAACCTTAGTTTCTAACGTAACGATTGTATTTGGTTCAACTTGTTACGAGTCTCGCAAATATCGCGATAACCTCTTCTCAGGCTCAGTCCCGTTAACCGCCACCAAATTTAACTAAATATTAACCTAATGGATCTTGTCACATTTTAATAGCGTAAAAGTTCAAAAGAGCTTTTTATGGTTGGCTGACTCTCCAATAAAGCAGCTTATGCTAAGTCGCCGCCCTCAGCAGAGGATAGAGTTCATCTAGCAGCTAGTCCGTCGTTGAATAGGTCACCCATTTAGCAGAGTCATCATCATAGTAGCTTTCCTGTGTGACCTTACCTTTGCCATCAAGCTTTTTAATCACCACCGCCAGGCCATTCTCATCATAGATTTTAATCTGTTTATCTGTCACCACACCGTTGACATAGGTACGCTTGAATATTAACTGACCATTACAGTGATATTTAGCAAACTCGCCATCTTCTACGCCCATATTGTAATGCTCGCGAGAATCAACCCGACCATTTTCACCACAAAAGGTTAACTGCACCCCATGGCGAGTACTTAACGGGTTATAACCATAATGCTCCTCTGAGCGCCGCTTGCCATCTGAGCCATAGGTTTCTAATATCCCGCTGTTACTTGCTCTGTCGTAGTTAAATTTACTTCTTAAACGGCCACTACTATAGTAAGTTTTCTCATTAAGTTTTTTATAATCTGCATAAATGAATTCACTATTACTCTCAAGGTCGCCGCTTGCATAATAGTCCTTGTGACGCTGGCGCTTTTCACCATCAACAAAATAATACAGGCGCCATTCTCGGCCTTTTTCATAACTGATACTCTCGACTTCTTTGTCGCCTTCAAATCGCTTATAGCTGAGGATTACGCCCTGCTCATTATAAAGCCAGTGCTCCGTTTTTACGCCTGCTTGGTAAAACCTCACCCATTGCGGCTTTCCTGTAGTCGAAAAGTGGTAACTAATCTGTTTTCCATCTAACTTACCTGCCTTATACCAAGCGGTTTCAGTCAGTTGATTATTGAGCGTCGAGAAGCTATAGCCGTGCTCGAGTCCATCTTGATACTGAGTCACTCTATAAAACGCATTGCCATAAGCATAATTGGTCGCTATGCCAGTAAACAGCTTGCCTCGATAAGACTCAGGGCAATCACTTTGATATTGCGCGCTGCAGCGAGTTTGCTCTAAATCGTCCTCACTAACCGGAAGCTGTATATCATTGCCGCATGCCGATAGTAACCACACACTTATCAGCAGCATTAATAGGGACGTTATTCGCTTTAATCTTTGGGTATACAGCATAATCATTACTCAATGTGGTTAGAGGTATTTGGCTGGCAAGCCTAATACACAAAATAAAACACGTTGATAAAACATCAACTTAAACAGCTGCACAATACACAGAGTTAACTGGGTTCTCAAACTGCCTTGGCAATTACGCTGACTTTATTGGCAGTTTCGCAACTCAAATCACTATATTCTGTCAAAGTTAGCCAAAACACCCATCCTCAGGCCGCTCCAAGGCAATGATTAACGCTAGTTAATTTCACTTCCACAATTAAAAGCGTATAGTTTTTAAGTACTCCAATCAGTTCCGCTACACTCTTTATTATGGAACTATCTTATTATAGAACCATCACAGCAAACCATATCTGATGAGGAAAACTCAATGACACAGCTCTGTTCACTCGCACAATCAGGCGTTTTATCTAATCCAACATCTCATGTGGAATACCTCACTTTCTGCCTAAAAGATCACTCAGACCTTGCAAAGCAAATAGGCGATGGTATCGCTGCGATAAATGGCATTGAGAAGTCGATTAATCAAAAAGACTTAACTGCAGGGTTAAACATATCCATTGGTTTTTCCGCAAATGCTTGGCCACAACTATTTCCAGATCAACCTATGCCTGCAGAGCTACATCAGTTTCCAGCCATGAGTAACGGCGAACGGCAGTTCCCCTCAACCTATGGTGATATTTTTGTGATGATTAAGTCAGAGCGAATCGACTTGAACTTTCAGGCAGCGAAATACATCCGCAATGGTTTTGAGGACATTGCAACACTGAGCGAAGATATTCAAGGTTATAAGTATCTAGATAATCGCGACATGATTGACTTTGTTGATGGCACAGAAAACCCTACGGGTAATGAGCGCGTAGAGTCAGTATTAGTTGCTGCTGACATTGCATTGCACCAAGGCGGCAGTTACTTGCACGTACAGCGCTATATTGACCGCCAAGCAGATTGGGATAAGCAGTCAACAGAATACCAAGAACAGGTTGTTGGCCGTACCAAGATGGATAACGTTGAGCTAAGTGATGAAGCAAAACCTGCTTGGGCGCATAATGCTAAGAGTAAAGTTGAGATTGATGGTGAAGAAATTAAAATGCTTAGACAAAACCGTCCATACGGCAATGCGATGGAGCACGGTACTATGTTTGTTGGCTTTGCCGCCACACCGTCTATTATTGAAACCTCTCTAAGCCAGATGATCCATGCCGACGAGAATGGCCACTATGACCGCCTACTCGACTTTGTAGAAGCCAAAACAGGGTGTTTATTCTTTATGCCATCTAAGGCTTTTTTAGATCAATTTGACGACGAATAAATACTTCACTACTCACCCTGACGTTACGTTGAACGTTAGGGTGAGTTGATTCTTTTTATCACCGTTTTTAAACAAGCCGCTTGAGTCTTAATCAATAAAAGCGTTACTATCCGCGCCCAAACTTTTCCTTTAGCAATTTATTGATTGAGAAAGATGAACTTCTCCTCACCTTTACTGACTATTAAGCCTATCAGCAGTGACAACCTGCCAGTATTACTTACACTACAACTCAAAAGCAATCAATTGGGGTTTATAGAGTCCATTCCTCACTGCCTACAAGAGGCTAAAGAAGACTCTCGTTATACTCCCGTTGCGCTCTGTTGTGATCAACAAGTGGTAGGATTTGCTATGTATGGCTTGTTTCATGAGTCCAAAATGCAGCGAGTCTGGTTCGATCGATTTCTAATCGCTCAAGACTACCAAGGTCGAGGTTTAGGCGAAGCCTTTGCTCAATTGCTGTTAGCGTTTCTATTTAGCCACTTTCAATGCCAGCAAATTTTCTTAAGCGTTTACCCTAATAACCATGGGGCTATCGCTTTATATCGTAAGCTAGGTTTCGAGTTTACCGGCGAGCAGGACATCAATGGTGAGCATGTAATGCTTCTAAATTCATTACAAACTCAAGATCAAGATTCTAAGATCACCGTGGCAGTAGCATAGTGCACCTCATCAGCGATAGAGATGTGTGCATGCTTGCCACCCAATAAAGCTAACCTTTGTGCAGCTCCGTCACTAAAAGCGATAAGTGGTGCGCCATTTTCATTATTGCTGATCTCAATATGCTGAAACGACACCCCGCGGCCAATGCCGGTGCCAAGCGCCTTAGCTGCAGCTTCTTTAGCGGCAAAACGCTTAGCCAGATATCGCCCAGGATGGGATGATGCAATAAAGAGCGTAAACTCGGCTTCCGTTAACACTCGCTTGGCCAAACGACAAGTTAATAACGCGGCATCGCCAGCAGCAGGAATACGCTCCTCAATCCGAGCAATCTCCACAATATCAGTGCCTAAACCTACAATCATAACCTTTACCTATTTAAACGGAGCCAATCTTTTCAGAGCGAATAGCGCTTCTGAATAAACAAAAGCCGAGAACGCATGTCTCGGCTTTAATAAACAGTATTGGACTGCTGCTTATTCGCCGCGACGTCCTTCAAGCATAAGTTGCTTCATATCACGTACGGCTGTAGCTAAACCATCAATGGCTGCACGAGCAATAATCGCGTGACCAATATTTAGTTCGTAGAGCTCAGGGATTGCCGCAATCGCTTTTACATTATGATAATGTAAGCCGTGGCCAGCATTAACAACCAAGCCCTTTCCATGAGCATACGTCGCCATTTCGGTAATACGTTGTAGCTCAGCCGCTTGCTCTATATCGTTTTTGGCATCGGCGTAACAACCGGTGTGAATTTCAATCACAGGTGCGCCTACCGTAACAGCGGCATCAATTTGAGTTTTATCAGCATCAATAAACAAAGATACTTTAATCCCCTCTTGAGTCAGTCGCGCTACCGCAGCTGCAATTTTATCTTGCTGCCCTGCAACATCAAGCCCGCCTTCGGTAGTTAACTCTTCACGTTTTTCCGGTACTAAACACACATAAGCAGGCTTAATATCGCAGGCGATATCGAGCATCTCTTGTGTCACCGCCATCTCAAAATTCATACGCGTCTTTAAGGTTTTCGCCAATGTATAAACATCGCGGTCGATGATATGACGACGATCTTCACGCAGGTGAATAGTGATACCTTCTGCGCCAGCATGTTCAGCGACGGCTGCTGCATGAACTGGATCTGGATAGTTTGTACCGCGTGCTTGACGTAAAGTCGCAATATGATCGATGTTAACGCCCAATAAGATCCGGCCCATGATTGTTCCTTAAATAATAAGCTGAAATGAAAGCAGATATTGTACTAATAGGGTGACGGTTTAGCCAGTCCATGGGTAAGAACGGTATTGAATTTATCTTATCTTGTTCTCAGTCTAATCTTATTCTAAGTCTTGTCTTGCTTAATAAACAAGCTTCTCGAGTACAGTGGTTTATCGCCAAGTATTGGCGCGAGCAACTGCCGCATCAATTTTTTTGCCTCGCCATAGTGCTCAGCCGTTAATGTCTGCTGATTTAACGCCACTAACATTTCACCGGTAAAAAACTTATGCTGATTAAACGCTGTGGCAATCACAGGTGTAAAACCATGCGCCTGCTCTAATCGATAAAAGCCACTGGCAGTGATTGGCGCATCACTGGGATCGAAATCCAGTGATGGCATAGTGCCGAGTTCTTTTAAGAGTGCATGTTCGAAATACCGAAGCAAACTTTGATCAAATCGAGTCGCCATACCGATTAAGGTGCGATGGTAATCATAAAACAAGTTCTCAGCGTTATGCTGCCCGCTTAAGCAACGGATCAGTAGTTCATTTAGATACAGCCCCGAATATAGACAATCACCCGTTAGTGGCACAGCCGGGCTTGCAGCTTCTACTTGCTTTAAGTTCTTAAGTTCTGACTTTCCTTGTAACTGAAAAATCAACGGTTGAAAAGGCTGCAAAATACTGCGAATCGAGTTCTTAGCACTACCGAGTCGCGCCACAGCATCGACACGGCCTTTACCGTCAACCAGTAAGTTAACGATGACGCTGGAGTCACGAAAATGTCTGCTGTGAAGAACGTAGCCACGCTCCATGATTATCTCATTCCAATAAGTGAATAAACCAAGACAGTTACTAACATCATAAAGCCAAACCTTGTCGTGACCAAAACTAGTTAACTAGAAAGCTGCGCGATTAAACTGACAGAGCAGAATATAAAAATGCCTCTTCTTATTGCTAAAAAGAGGCACTTTCTCAAATCTAAGTATCGATATAAAGACTGAAAATTCAGCCCCGATCGTAAACTTACGCTTTACTCGTCGCCGTAACCTAAGCTACGCAGTGCACGCTCGTCATCAGCCCAACCAGATTTGACTTTCACCCACATCTCTAAGAAAACCTTGTTATCGAACAAGACTTCCATATCAACACGTGCTGCAGAGCTGATCTTCTTGATACGCTCACCTTTGTTACCGATGACCATGCGCTTTTGCGTTTCACGCTCAACAAGTACCAAGGCATTAATCTGATAGACACCGTTTTCCATCATCTTAAACTGCTCGATTTCTACCGTACAATCATATGGCAGCTCATCACCTAAGAAGCGCATTAACTTCTCACGAACAATTTCAGATGCCATAAACTTTTGCGAACGGTCAGTCACATAATCTTCAGGGAAGTAATGTGCCGATTCTGGCAGTGATGCCACAGACATATCGAGAATACGCTGTACGTTAGTGCCCTGCGTTGCAGAGATCGGCAAGATCTCATCAAAAGGAAACTTCTTCGATAATTCTTCAAGATATGGGAATAACGCTTCTTTATCTTTAATATTATCGACTTTGTTGATTGCTAGAATCGTTTTACGGCCATCATCACGGCTCTGAAGCTTACGCAGCACCATTTCATCATCTGGCGTCCAGTTCATACCGTCAACAACAAATACCACTAGAGCGACTTCTGCCAGTGAACTTGCCGCAGCGCGGTTCATCAAACGGTTAATCGCACGCTTCTCTTCCATATGAAGACCCGGCGTATCAATAAACACCACCTGACGCGGACCATCGGTATGAATACCCATGATACGGTGACGAGTTGTTTGTGGCTTCTTAGAGGTAATACTGATCTTCTGGCCCAACAACTTGTTGAGTAGCGTTGACTTACCCACGTTTGGACGACCAACGATAGCGACCATGCCACAATAAGTCACAGCATACTTAACTGCTGATGACGGATTGTTCATATTAGCCAGTAATTCGTCTAAGCTTGGCTCGTGGCTTTCAGGTAAATCTTTGTTGTCACTCATTTCTTCATTAACTCCAACACTTGAGCAGCAGCACTTTGTTCGGCTTTTCTGCGTGAACTGGCTACTCCAACAGCAACTTGGCTCAAGTCTTCAACAATACATTCAACGGTGAAAGTCTGCTCATGAGCATCACCTTCAGTATGGACCACTTTATAAATTGGTAGTGGTTTTCTAAACTTCTGCAAATGCTCTTGCAACAAAGTTTTGGGATCTTTTTGGTTTACAGGCTCAATCACCATTAAACGTGATTCATACCACTTAAGCACTAATGAGCGACACTTCTCAATTTCTGAATCAAGATAAATCGCGCCAATAATGGCCTCCACCGCATCAGCAAGAATAGACTCACGTCTAAATCCGCCACTTTTAAGCTCACCAGGTCCAAGCTTGAGGTAATCGCCAAGCTTAAACTCAATCGCAATTTCGGCCAGCATCTTACCGCAAACCAGTGTGGCACGCATACGGCTTAAGTCGCCCTCTGTCGCTGTTGGAAATTGATGATATAAAGCATCAGAAATGACGATTGAAAGAATTGAGTCCCCTAAGAACTCTAATCTCTCGTTATGCTTATTAGACGCACTACGATGCGTTAACGCCTGGTCTAATAATGCTTTTTCGTTGAACTCATACCCTAAGGTACGGCACAAACGTGGAATATTTTTAATCGGTTCCATATTACTCAATTCCGCCTACACGGTTAAAGCGAACCCCAGTTGGGATCCAGGTCGGCAAAAAGTCCGCTGGTGCTCTGTCAAATTCAAAGCTTATCCAAATAGCGACAGCTTTACCCACTAAGTTCTGTTCAGGAACAAAGCCCCAAAAACGGCTATCCGTACTATTGTCGCGGTTATCACCCATTACAAAGTATTGGCCTTCTGGCACCACAAACTCTGTTAATGGCACGTTTTGCTGACGGAAGTAATGGCTAATTCTATCGGGTATAGATGGGTTGATAAGAATGTCATGACTAATATCACCCAACTGCTCTTTGTAACGAATTAACGGTGTACCATTTTGAGAAAACTCGCCACGATTTACCAAGGCTCTATCAACCATCTTAAGCTCAGGACAAGGACTTTGCCCCTCTGCACACGCTGGCTGGATATAAAGCTCTTTATTTCTGTAAATGATACGGTCCCCCGGCAAACCGATAATACGTTTGATGTAATCGATTTGTGGATTCACCGGATATTTAAATACTGCAACATCACCGCGCTCAGGCTTGCCAGTTTCTTTTAGCGTTGTACGCCATACAGGATCTTTAATCCCGTAACTAAACTTCTCAACCAAGATAAAATCACCAA
Source organism: Shewanella sp. 0m-6 (assembly GCF_052977325.1). Lineage (NCBI taxonomy): Bacteria > Pseudomonadati > Pseudomonadota > Gammaproteobacteria > Alteromonadales > Shewanellaceae > Shewanella > Shewanella sp. 0m-6. Next base: position 73,242 of record NZ_JBRIMD010000008.1, on the reverse strand, counting down.
CCAGTAGAGTTGGCATCATAGAGCCCGATGGGATCTGAAAGGGTTCGTATATAAAAGAGCGTAAGATCAATACAAACGCGATAACAGGGAAGATAGACTTCGATGTTTCAACTAGTGCAGATTCGCGCATGATCTTATCAACACTTTCTTCACTCAAGTCAGCTTGTGCAGCTTGAGCCATTGCCAACTTTTCACGGCGCTTAGGCGCAAAAAATAGGGCATCAGCCATCCACACTAAGCCACTGCTTAATGTCACTAACACCAATATAAGAGAAAAATAGGCTGCCATTATTAATTAACTCCTGCCGAACATAGTCAGTTTTATGGCAAAAATGCCATTGTCATTAAGGTTATACGCCAGTAATGAAAGCGCCGCAAATTGCGGCGCTCAGTCTAGCGATATATTAACAATTCTTAACGAATTAGTTTAATCGTTAAGCTTCAGTACCGCTAAGAATGCCTCTTGTGGCACTTCAACGTTACCAACTTGCTTCATACGCTTCTTACCTTCTTTCTGCTTGTTCAGTAGTTTCTTCTTACGAGATACGTCACCACCGTAACATTTAGCCGTTACATCTTTACGCATAGCCTTAATCGATGAACGAGCGATGATCTGGCTACCAACAGCCGCTTGAACCGCAATATCAAACATCTGACGAGGAATAAGCTCTTTCATCTTATTCACAAGGGCGAGACCCTTAGAGCGGATCAATCCTTTATGAATGATCATCGCTAACGCATCGACTCTGTCACCGTTAATCAAGATATCTAGACGTACCATGTCAGCAGGCTCAAAGCGGATAAAGTTATACTCAAGCGATGCGTAGCCACGACTGGTTGATTTTAGACGGTCAAAGAAGTCCATTACCACTTCAGCCATTGGCAATTCGTAGGTCAAAGCCACTTGGTTACCGTGGTAAACCAGGTTAGTTTGTACGCCACGTTTTTCAATACATAAGGTAATAACGTTACCTAAATACTCTTTAGGTACCAGAATGTTAGTTTCAACAATCGGCTCACGCATTTCGGCGATGTTATTTATCGCTGGCAGATCAGATGGGTTATCGACATAAATAGTCTCACCATTGGTCTGAACAATTTCATACACTACTGTTGGTGCTGTAGTGATAAGCTCTAGGTTATATTCACGCTCTAGACGCTCTTGAATGATCTCCATATGGAGCAGACCCAAGAAGCCAATACGGAAACCAAAACCTAGTGCAGATGAGGTTTCTGGCTCGAAAAATAGAGATGCATCATTAAGGCTTAACTTGTTCAGCGCGTCACGGAAGTTCTCGTAATCGTCGGTAGAGATAGGGAACAAACCAGCATAAACTTGCGGTTTAACCTTTTTAAATCCCGCTAGTGCTGTTTCTGCGCCGTGCTTAGAGTGAGTCAAGGTATCACCAACGGGGGCACCATGGATCTCTTTAATACCTGCGATAACGAAACCTACTTCACCGGTTTTTAGCTCAGTAGTATCAGTTTGCTTAGGTGTAAAAATACCGACACGATCAGCATTATAGTTCTGCCCTGTAGACATCACTTTAAACTTATCGCCCTTCTTTAATACGCCATTTTTAATACGTACTAAAGACACGACGCCTAAGTAACTATCAAACCAAGAGTCGATAATCAGCGCCTGAAGTGGTCCTTCTGGATCGCCTTGTGGTGGTGGGATCTGCGCCACAATCACTTCTAGAACGTCTTTAATGCCGATACCGGTTTTAGCAGAGCAACGCACAGCGTCTGTCGCTTCAATACCGACGATATCTTCAATTTCTTCAGCGACACGGTCTGGATCAGCCTGCGGTAGATCGATCTTGTTCAGAACAGGAACTACGTCCATATCCATCTCAAGAGCGGTATAACAGTTTGCTAGGGTTTGTGCCTCAACGCCTTGACCCGCGTCAACCACTAATAATGCGCCTTCACATGCTGCAAGCGAACGTGATACTTCATACGAGAAGTCAACGTGGCCTGGCGTATCAATGAAGTTTAACTGGTAAGTTTCACCATCATTGGCTAAATAATCCAAAGTGACACTTTGGGCTTTGATGGTAATGCCGCGCTCACGCTCAATGTCCATCGAGTCGAGAACCTGTGACGCCATTTCACGATCAGTTAAGCCACCGCATTCTTGAATAAGGCGATCTGAGAGTGTTGATTTGCCGTGGTCAATATGGGCAATAATTGAAAAGTTTCTAATATGCTTCATTATGCTGGGATGACTTAACTCGAAGTTGATAAAAATTTTAAAGTGCAGAATTGTACCCGATCGCAGCTTTAATACCAATTTTTATAGTGTGATTACTGAGGAAAATAACTAATGGACTGTAATATGGTGTAGTTAATTAGTTATCTCGATTGGCTTGCCTAAGGACTTGATGATAACAGGCTGCGCCTGTGCTTCTAATCTCTTGGCCGCTTTTTTGCCGATGGCCCAGAAACAGAAGCTACCGCCTAGCGCTCCCGATATCGATAACAGATCGGAAGCACCGCCCAATAATGAGCCGATTTGGTTTGCGCCAAAGGCACCAATAAATAAACCGATTAGCGGTAAAATATAGACTAGCGTTGCCGCTTTTAAGATCACACTTTCTGGTAAACCCAGTTTTAAGCGCTCACCTTTAATAAACTGCTTATCACTTTGAATTGAAAAGCGTTGTACTTTAGGAGCAAAAGCTTTTGACACAGCAGAAGTGCCACAGGAATCGCCACTCTCGCAGTGATTACAGGCACTTTTCATTTCAACTTCTACAACGACCCAACCAGAGTTGCCATTGGCGACAACTCTAGCGACTTCTTCCATCATGATAACACCTTCATTATTGCAACATGATGCTTTTAGCAATTCGGCTTAACGTTTCAGCGGGGACTTTACCGACAGCGACCACCTCAGCATTACCGACTCGCTCGGTAGCTAGAGATAGGCCATTACGGGTAACTAACTCTTCAGGTAGTGGTGCTTCACCGGCCTTAGCCACATAAACAGATATATTGGCTAATCCATCACTAATGGCAATGTATTCTACCGCTTCTTTGCTACCGATTAACCTATGCTGATCTTTGACTAACACTTTAAAACCTGCAGGTAGCCAACTAAATTGCCAATTCTCACCACCCTCTCGGTCTGATTGAGACATTACGGCTGGCCACTCTTGCTTATAGGCTTCTTTTAAAATAGCAGGGACTTCATCAAGCACTAGCAACTCAACAACTAACAGCTGCTCCAGTAGTTGTTTGTCGCCGCTTATCATATCGAAACGCAGCGGCAAATAGGTATCCATATCTAACCAGATCTGGTATCCATAGCGATTGTTATCGTTAGGGATAATGCGCACAAGTTGTCCAGGCCGACCCGCTATTCGGCTTCGTCCGCCTAAGACAAATTGATAACCGGCTTCAAGCTTAGAGACGTCGTCGGCAAACGCGCTAGGTATAACCCCTTGAATTCGAGATGCATACACGCTGTAAGCAGGTTGGTCATGCTCGATAAAAGTGACAGTATTTCCCACTCGCACAGCATTTTTAGGCGGTCCGTTTAGATGCTCTAAAAAAGCCACTTCTTCGTCATTAACTTTACCGTGTACATAAACCAGCGGGCGGATATGATCAGCTTGAAGTTGGATAAGAGATATTTTAAATTCTTGTTCTCGCAGGGCTTGGCTCATATTTTCTAGCCAAGCTTTGGCGGGCATATCTTCCCGCGCCATCGCGGGAAAACTCATGGCTAAAATAGCCAATAGGATTAGACGCAAGCTAACTCCTCATTATTGAGCAACAGGTGTGGTATCGACCTCACTATTGTCGTCGATATTCACTCCATTATTCAATCTTTGTTGCAACATATGATCTTGGATATAGGCATTAATACGGCGACGCTGGTCGACAACCTGATCATTAGTATAACTTTGGTTCTGCTGTACGGCACCAGTTTGTAGGCTAACTGGAGATGCACTACCAATTAATGGGCGCGTATTAAGCACAGGCAACGGAGAGTTGTCCATTAATGTATCTTGGTTATAGTTTTGCACACCGACAACCGCAACCATAGCAACAGTAGCAGCAATAGCGTATTGGCCAAATTGCTTAAACAGTGGAATAACTTTACCACTCGATGTGCTTGTTGACGCCTTAGCTGCAATAGTTGGCTGAGGCGCAACAATTGCAGGCTCTTCATCAATAGCAGCCATAATGCTAGCGCTAAGATCCAAAGACATCGTCTTTGGCAGCTCACCACGCATCGCATCACCAATCATATGATAATCACGCCACTGCTCATGTGAATCTGCGTCAGCCGCTAATTCAGCTAACGTGTGCTCATCAATTTCACCATCGACAGCAGCAGATACCCATTCCTGACCTAATTTATCCATTATTCACCTATCTTTATTTAAGATGCTAACGTTCTAGCAACGGCTTAAGCTTTTTATCGATTGCTTCTCGTGCTCTGAAGATCCGCGATCTCACAGTGCCTACAGGGCAATCCATAACATTGGCTATCTCTTCGTAACTCATACCATCAAGTTCTCTGAGTGAAATAGCCATCTTCAATTCTTCTGGTAATGTGTCTAAGGTATCAAAAACAACCTTTTGAATTTCTTCTGACAATACGAGACGTTCTGGGGAGGCAAACTCCTTTAACGCATCACTGCCATCATAATATTCAGCTTCTTCAGCATCGACATCATTCGCTGGGGCGCGACGCCCTTGAGCGACCAGATGATTTTTCGCAGTATTAACTGCGATGCGGTACAACCAAGTATAAAACGCACTTTCACCACGAAAATTTGGTAGTGCACGGTAAGCTTTAATAAAAGCTTCCTGCGAAACATCTGCAACGTCGGCCTGATTTCGTACATAACGAGATATCAGATTGGCGACCTTGTTTTGATATTTTTGTACCAAAAGGTTAAAAGCGTTTTTGTCTCCACGCTGTACGCGCTCAACTAACTGTTGATCACTTATTTGTCCACTCATCCGAGCCGACTACTCCTAAATCTAATACTGATTTCTCAGCCGCTCGAATCATATTCACTTATGTAGACTAGCGCGTTTCAAAAAAGTTCTAAAAAATTTTGCAAAGATGTGATTTTCTTTTATGGAAGCAATGATTTTTTATATGCGACCTATGAAAGTATCCATATTCAGCGCCATGGTTTAACATAGTCGGACTCCCAGATAACTCTATGATACCTGATGAAACAAGTAGTTGAACACCAATCTGACGTTTTGGTTATCGGCAGTGGTGCTGCCGGTCTCACTTTAGCTTTGCATCTTGCTGAAAAATCAAAAGTTATTTTGCTTTCCAAAGGTCCACTTAGCGAAGGCTCTACCTATTATGCCCAAGGCGGTATCGCTTCAGTCTTTGACGAAGACGACACCATTGAGTCTCATGTTGCCGACACGCTCGTTGCCGGAGCAGGGCTTTGCGACGAGCCTGTCGTGAAATTTACAGCTGAAAATGCCAAAGCTGCAATGCAGTGGTTAATTAACTGCGGCGTCGCATTCGATAAAGAAGAAGTTCCTGCAGGCAGTACAGCTGAAGCGCCTTATCACTTGACTCGTGAAGGTGGCCATAGTCACCGACGCATTCTACATGCCGCCGATGCCACAGGCAAAGAGGTCCAAGTCACCCTGCAAGACCAGGCACGTAATCACCCGAATATTCGAGTGCTCGAACGTTATAATGCCATTGATTTAATTACCACCCGAAAATTAAGTCGCCCAGGAAATCGCGTGCAAGGTGCCTATATTTGGAACCGAGATGAAGAGCATGTTGAAACCGTTAAGGCACGATTTGTCGCGCTAGCAACTGGTGGCAGCTCTAAGGTTTACCAGTATACATCGAACCCTGATATCGCTTCAGGTGACGGCATTGCCATGGCATGGCGCTCAGGTTGTCGTGTCGCCAATATGGAATTTAACCAATTTCATCCAACTTGCCTCTATCATGCTGATGCGAGAAATTTCTTATTGACCGAAGCGCTGCGCGGCGAAGGCGCGTTTCTACGTCGCCCTGATGGCACCCGCTTTATGCCAGAATTTGATGAGCGCGCAGAGCTTGCACCGCGTGATATTGTTGCCCGTGCAATCGACTACGAGATGAAACGCTTAGGTTCAGATTGCGTTTATCTTGACATTACCCACAAGCCTGCTGATTTTATTATTAAGCACTTCCCAACTATCTATAAGCGCTGTTTAGAACTCGGTATCGATATCACCAAAGAGCCGATCCCTGTTGTACCTGCTGCGCATTATACCTGTGGCGGGGTAATGACAGACCTACATGGACAAACTGACCTTAATGGTTTGTACGCGATTGGCGAGGTCGCTTACACAGGACTTCACGGTGCTAACCGTCTGGCCAGCAACTCACTACTTGAGTGTTTGGTATTTGCTAGGGCCGCAGCAGAGGATATTGAAAGTCAGCTAGGTAAGATCCCGATGCCGGGCACTTTACCCGCTTGGGATGAAAGCCAAGTGTCTAATTCTGATGAAGAAGTGGTTATTGCCCATAACTGGCACGAGTTACGCTTATTTATGTGGGATTATGTCGGCATTGTTCGTTCTGATAAACGACTTGAGCGCGCATTACGCCGCTGTGTCATGTTGCAACAGGAAATTCAAGAGTATTACAGCAACTTTAGAGTCAGTAATAACTTGTTAGAGCTGCGTAACCTGGTCCAAGTTGCAGAGCTTATTATTCGCTGCGCTATGGAGCGTAAAGAAAGCCGGGGCTTGCATTACAACATAGATCATCCAAACAAGGATGCATCACCAAAACCAACGATTCTACAGCCCGATTAGCCCCAGTCGTTAACCCTTGCAGTCTATGTAATGCTAATAAAGCATTGCCGTTAACTATAGCGGTTAGCCTTTCACCTCTGACTGGCTAACTGAAGCAGACGACACAGATGTCGATAGTTTGTGTCGTCTAGCATATCCGCCCACACCACTAATCTTGTACTTCGCTTCGCGAAACTAATATCAAACATCACCGCAAAAGGCGTAATAACAGGTTTGCCTTTTACTACGAAACCTATGTTCCCCTCAAGTTTACCACCGCCGTCGGCTCTAAGAACAAAGCGACAACGCCACGTTTTTAAGCGCCATATCTGCCATATAAAGAAAATACAACATGCAATAAACAGCAATGCTTTGAGTAAGATATAAGAGATGTTTTCAGCGTAAGGCCAAATAAGAAAAGAGCTTAGACAAATAAGAGCAATAACGGCCAACGAGAGACGTTGACCGAAAGAGGTTCGAACATCAAAACTATGCTGCTGGACGTCCACGAACCCTAATAATCATTTCTGCAAACTCAGGATCATTGCACACTTCGTGGCCCATAAACCAAGCGAACAGCTCAGGATCTTCGCATTCGAGTAGTCTGACAAAAGTGTCTTTATCTTTGACCGACATAGCTTCATATTGCTGTTCAACAAAAGGTTGAAACAATACATCTAGCTCAAGCATACCTCTGCGGCACGCCCACTTAACTCTCGGTAATTTCATAGGTTCTTGGCTTGAATCAGACAAAGTAAAACTCCAATCTTTGATAGTGCCGCTAGTGTAACAGTTGCTTATAACGCTTGCCTAGCCTTAGTGTCGTAACTCAATAAACGTTTTACTTTTAGAGCCTTGCAGCTAGGCCATAACGTGAAAAAACCGTCCAATATAGCGTTAAACACTAGCCAATATTAATACCTTATAACTGCTGCACGGTCAGGTCATTACCTGCAAATAGATCGCTAAAGTCAGTCTCTAAAAGCCGCTTAACCGCTGGATGCTGGATCATTCTTTCTGCAAACATCACATGGTAAACCTCTTTAATTTCAGATGTTTCACCCAGCAGCGTCATACCGTGAGCTAATATATCTTGCTTATAAATTGACGGTGCTACAAATATTCCCTGCTTGAAAAAACCAAATGATTTCATCATGGCGGCATCATCAAATTCACCGAGAATACTCACATTAAGTGCTTTCTCGTCAAACCAACGCACTAATTGCTGCCCAAGAGAACTCCGTCTACCTGGGATCAATAACTTGCCTTGTTCTAAACATTGCGGAAAAGGCTTAGAGTAAGTTTCAGCGGAGAAAAATGCCACACCAGACTCACCTAGCTGCTTAGAGAAAATCTCAGGGTATTTAAGGCTTTCACCCGCACAATCCGATAGGATCATATCTAGTTTATGTTCGCGTAATCGTGCCATCAAGTCTTCGTGAGTCGACTCATAACACGCTAAATGCATTGAACCATCGCTGGGTACTACAGACAATAAGACTCGGCTGGTCAATGCTTTTGACAGCGCTGCAGCAATACCGACCTCAAACAAGATGTTCTCATCTTTTTGGTAGTTCAGCAGATCGAGCATCTCATAGCTTAAGCTAAACATTTTATCGGCATAACGAAATACCAACTCACCTAACTCTGTCGGCTCTAATGACCGTCCCACTCGCTTGAACAAGCTGCCATTAAGGCTAGCTTCCAATACACGTATTTGACCAGTAACCGTCTGCGGAGTTAAGCATAATGCCTCTGCAGCCTTAGCAACCGTGCCCTTTTTCTGGATCATCCAGAAGTAGTAAAGGTGATTGTAGTTTAGATTTGCCATGATTAACGCCACAGTATTGAAAATAAAAAAAGAGGCAACTTATTCAGTTGCCTCGTTAATTGACTGTGACTTATTTAAGACGCTGACAGTCCAATAAGCCTGACATAACACTCGTCAAATCATCAGTACGTTTTATTTCACCGCTTGAGAATGCTTCAGCTAATCCAGCAACAAGCGCATCACGGTCTGGGAGGTTATCCTCACAAAAGGTACGGTTAGCTTCCTGATAACGCTTACCACCTCGGTATTTAAGCGCGCGAGACTCGTAGCCATCACTTTCTAATCGTTTACCCACTGCCGCCCCTTTATACATCAAGGCTCCATCAACGACACCTTCAAGGTAGTTATGACAAACAACACTATTGATATCTTGATTACACACTTCAACCTGTGTTGCCGATGCCATTGAAGTAAAACCCAGACCAACGACTAATGCTAATAACCTTAATCTCATACTTTCTCTCCTTTTTCAGGTAGCACCTTAGATAACCAGAAATAACCTATGGTTGCAGATGCTAGTGATCCCAATAAAATCCCAAGTCTTGCATAGTCTCCGTACATTTGGCCCTCGCCAGTAAATGCAAGTGACGAGATAAACATAGACATAGTAAAACCAATACCACACATAACAGCTACAGGAGTAATATGTCTCCATCCCATGCCATCTGGTAATACTGCCAGTTTAAGTTTTACTGCTATGAAACTAAATAGCATGATACCTAATGGTTTACCGATCAGTAGTCCAAGTGCAATACCTAACGGAACAGGCGATAGTAACGAGCTCAAGCTCATGCCGCTTAAATCTACACCCGCATTTGCGAAGGCAAATATCGGCAAGATCATGAAGGTGCTCCATGGGTGCAACCCGTGCTCTAAACTCTCTGAAGGTGACGAACCATCTTTTGCACGAAGCGGAATACAGAATGCGATAATAACGCCAGCAAGTGTGGCATGAACGCCTGATTTTAATACTGCAATCCACAATATCAGACCGAGTATTCCATATGGCGCTAATGCTGTTACACCTTTAACGTTAAGCCCTATCAAACCTAAAATTGCAACCGCAGCAATGATTAAGCTAATTGTCGACAGGTCCGTACTGTAGAAAAGTGCGATAATCACAACAACACCAAGATCGTCGATAATTGCTAGCGCCAATAAAAACACTTTTAACGCAACAGGAACTCGACTACCCAATAGCGCCATAATACCTAATGCAAACGCAATATCAGTTGCGGCAGGAATTGCCCAGCCTACCTGAGTGATAGGGTCTGAATAATTGAATATTAGGTAAACAGCAGCAGGGAAAAGCATACCGCCAATTGCTGCAAACGTCGGCAAAGAAGCCTGCGCTCGACTCGATAATGCGCCTTCCAATAGCTCTCGCTTGACTTCCAAGCCTATAAGTAAAAAGAATATCGCCATCAGGCCATCGTTGATCCAATGGATCAGTGTTTTATCGATATCTAGGCTGCCAACACGGACTTGCATTTCTGTTTCCAGAAAGCCTTGGTACATACCTGATAAAGGTGAGTTCGCCAAAATCATCGCTAATGCGACGGAAACCATTAAAATAATGCCGCCTGCCGATTCCTGGCTTAAAAAATTCCTAATTGCCCGTTCCATTTATACGCTCCATAAAATCTCAATACTGCCGAGTGTAGCTGAATACGATTAACCTGAATAATCGTTTGCGCCAACTACTAACATCGGTATATCCGAAGTATTGATTTAAATCCTAATATGCATAAGTACCAAACATCAATAGAATAATCACGCTTTATAAAGCCACAATAACAATAAAGCGTTGGAGATCACACTTTTTTAGGAAGTAAAACGGTGATCTATATTACAAGCCTATTATTCACACAATATAACAATTTAAAAAACAAACTTTTGACGATTCGAAAATAACGAGTATTTACTCAATTTTTCGTCAGGTAAATGCTGAATAAAGACTTAATATAAGCTTAAACCACTAAGATAATAGTAATTTATTAGTAGAGAGTTTCAAGCGGAGTATAAAAGGGAGGTAGCAAATCCACTTTCAGTGGTTTAATAAAATGTTAAAGCAAAAACTCGCCGTTAAGCGAGTTTATAGACGACCATGAATAGCAAAAATCTACACTGAAAATGGATAACTAATCGGTTCATGATGTTCATAACCCGTAACGTCAAAATCCTCCATTGTCACCCACGTTTCTAAATCTTCAAGTGACTTAATGTCCGGATTAATCACCAATTTCGGCGAAGCAAAAGGTTCACGTGTTAGTTGCACATTTTGCATCAGTTCTAGCTGATCTTCATAAATATGTGCGTTAACAATCTTATGGAATGCTTTGCCTGCTTTATAACCCGTAATTTGTGCCATCAAGGCTAGCAAGGTAAACACCTGAACTTGGTTAAAATTAAGGCCTAGCGGGACATCACAAGAGCGCTGAAAGCTGGTCAAATGAAGCGTATCACCAACTAAGGAAAAGTTATGAGTGTGCATGCAAGGTCTTAAACATCCCATGTGGAACTCACCAGGGTTGTAGAAGCTCAAGATCTCGCCTCTATCATCTATGCCTTTTGACAAATCATCAACAATTTTACGTAACTGATCGACAGTGCCACCATCTGGCTTACTCCAAGCACGGCCCTGCACGCCATAAACGCGCCCCATGTCATCAACGCCCTTACGATGAGGGTTGTTCAACCATGCTTGATTATCATTGGCATTAGCATCCCAGGTTTTTGCGCCAATTTTTCTAAAATCAGCAGCATTATCATATCCTCGGATATAACCCAGCAGCTCAGCAATTGCCGCTTTATAGAAACTTTTACGCGTAGTAATAAGTGGGAATTCATTTTTATCGACATGATAAACCAAATCAGCATTAATAACGGTAAGGCAACGCTTACCTGTACGGCTGTTTTCAACCCAAGTCCCTTCATCAATGATTCGCTGACAAAGATCTAAATACTGTTTCATGACTATCTACCTATAAAAAAAGATGCTGGGTTGTCTCCCAGCGCTAAACGAAGAAATACTACCGACATTTACCCAGTATAACATTATGCTAAAACAAGTTTCAGGCCCACAAGAGCAAGGAATACGGCAAAAAACTTCTTTAATTTTGCCGTAGGTAAATTAGTTGCGGCTCTTGCGCCCACAGGGGCCATCAACATCGATGTCGATACAATACCAATCAATGCCGGTAAATAGATATAACCTAAGGTCCATTCTGGTAAACCAGCAGCATCCCAACCTGCGAGTGTATATCCGATACTGCCAAATAATGCGATGAGTAAACCTGTTGCAGCAGAAAACCCAACCGCATTGCGCATTTGTAGCCCACACCAAGTTAAGAAGGGTACCAAAAGTACACCGCCACCAATTCCCATAAGCGCTGCGATAATAGCTATCGCGGTCGCTGCAAAGAACAAACTCATAGGCGATGGCATTGCTCGGTTTGATTCGGTCTTAAATGGAAAGGCCATCTGCACAGCCATCAAGATAACAAATACAGCAAATATTTGTTGCAGTGATTTCGCGGCAATCATTTCAGAAATAAAACCTGAACATAACGCGCCCAGCACAAAGCCTGGCAGCATAGACTTAAATAACGTCCAAGGAATATTACCCCTTTTATGATGCGCACGGGCAGATGAAAGCGAGGTAAGGATGATGGCCGCCAAAGAGGTTGCAATCGCGACATGGGGTAACTTTTCAGGTGTAATACCAACTTGGGGTAAAATATGCAGTAACGCAGGAACAGCAATCAGTCCACCGCCGATCCCGAGCAGCCCAGCCATAAAACCAATGCCTGCACCTAGCACTAAGCAAATACACAATATATATAGCCAGCTTTCCACAAGTACGACCTTTCGTTATTATTATTGATTAAGCTTAAATTATTCACTAACGGAATAACAAGTTATTGAGGCTTTTTAACTTATCACCGATAAAAGACCGCGTTGCTCACAATAATCACTGACTCGTTTTCTCACTTCATCGCCACTATTTAGGCATAATACTTTTGCTAATAATAAGCTTAACTCTTGCTGTGAAACACGTCTTAATAAGTAATTAATTCGCGCTAAACTAGCCTGATTCATACTTAATTGCTCATATCCCATAGCAACCAGCAAGATAGCACCAATAGGTTCACCCGCAAGCTCGCCGCAAACACTAATTGGCAGTTCGAGCTCATTACAGCGTTCGACTGCAAATTTGAGCGCTCTGAGAACGCCCGGGTGATAACTATCAAATAATGGGCTAACACTAGGGTTATTACGATCGACTGCTAATAGATACTGCGTTAAGTCATTGGAGCCTACTGAAACAAAATCTACCCGTTTAGCCACTTCATCTAACTGATATAGCAACACTGGAACTTCAAGCATGATGCCCACTTTCGGCATAGTGATCTGCTTACCAAGTTCTGAAGTCAGCTCCTGGCAAGCCTGTTCTAAATAGATCAAAGCTAAATCAATCTCTTCAAGATTACTGACCATTGGCAGCAAGATATGTAGCTGCTCAGTATCAATTGCCGCCTGTAGCATCGCTCTTAATTGAACTAGGAATAACTCAGGATGATCCAGCGATAATCGAATACCGCGCCACCCTAAAAACGGGTTATCCTCAATAATTGGGAAGTAATCTAGCGGCTTATCGCCACCCACATCCAATGTTCGCATCACCACAGGCTTATTACCGGCCGCCTTGAGAACCTTGCGATAAATTTCTAACTGCTCTATTTCACCAGGAAAGCACTGTTTGATCATAAACAGGATCTCAGTGCGATACAGTCCGATACCATCTGAGTCGGCGCCAGTTTCTGAATCAACGCTACTTAACAACCCGCTATTGATGTAAAGATAAATACGCTTACCATCAATTGTCACCGCTTTATGAGAGAGTTCTTGCGCGTATTGTCTTTGCTGCTCCTCTTGCGCCGCTATTAAGCTTCGATATTCAGACAGTACGATTCCTGATGGCTCAATAATGACCTGACCACGATTGGCGTTAATAATAATCTGCGACTTTTCTATATTGGCGCTTAATATGCCTTCAACACCAATAATCGCAGGTACTCCCATAGCCCTCGCTAAAATGGCCGCATGAGAGTTAGCACCGCCAAGCTCGGTGACGATCCCTGCTAATTTTTGTCTGGGAAACTCCGCTAATAAGGTGGTAGTGGCTTCACGAGTAATCAAGATCACTGGCGTTTGAGGCTCTAAAAAAATCTTATCCGGTTCAATTAACTGCCTCAGCACACGTTGGCCGAGATCTCTAATATCATTAGCGCGTTCTTTAAGGTAGAGGTCTGTCATCGAGCCGAAGTGTACGATGTAACGCTTGGAAACCAGACAAACTGCCGTTTCCGCGCTCCAGCCGGCTCTAACTTCTTTTATGTATTCTCCGCCTAAACTCGCTTTTTCAAGCAATAGCAGTAATGCCCTAAAAATCGAGGCAGCTTCTTCATCTTTTTCTCTATCGAAGCGTTGAGATAGCCCAACAAGCAGATCTTTGCACCGGTTCATTGCATCTTGAAGGCGCCTCTCCTCCTCATCAATTGATTTGGCCTGCCGCTCAACAAGATCAAATGAAATCTGTCCACCAAGCACCAAAGCTTGAGCTATCGCAATACCTTTGGAAGCCTGAGTGCCAGTGTAGTAACGCTGCTGCAAGTTAGTGGCAGATTTAACTCTATGAGTGACCCCCTTAATTGCAACGGCTAACTGAGCAGCTAGTGTCATCAAGAAGGCTTCTTCTCCTTCACTAAATTGACGAGCCTGCACTTGCTGAACCACGATAACGCCAATAACCGACTTTTGATAAACGATCGGCACAGCGAGAAAGGCGCTATAAGCTTCTTCTGAGACTTCTGGGAGTAATTTAAATCTTGGATGAGATGAGGCATCGGCTAAGTTAATAGCCTCTTCTCGCTGAGTAACTAAACCAACGAGACCTTGTGTAATGGGAATTTTTACGCGATTAACAGCTGTGGGCTCTAGGCCATCAGTTGCAGAAAGTACGAGTTGTTGTTCTTCTAATATATAGATAGAACAACACTCTGTAGCCATAGCTTGCTTGGTTTGCGTAACAAGCAGATCTAACGCGTTTTGAAGGTCGCGAGCTGACGCAACCGCCTGTGTTATATCTCTCAGTGTTTTTAGCACTACTGCAAACCTCCCTATTTAGCTTCTACGCATACCTCGTCTTCTATTGTTCGACTCTTTAACCTGCAAAGGTAAAGTGGTCACAGCAAACTCTTTCATGACTTTTCGGTAAACATCTCTTTTAAAAGAAACGACTTGTCTTACTGGGTACCAATAACTGACCCAACGCCAATCATCAAACTCTGGGTGACCACTGGCATTTAGGTCAATAGCACTTTCGGCACTTTTCAATTGTAGCAAAAACCATTTCTGTTTCTGCCCTATACACACGGGTTTACTATCTTGTCTGATTAACCGCTTAGGTAATCGGTAGCGTAACCATGATCGCGTAGATGTTAGAATTTGCACATGTTCTGGCTTTAATCCTACTTCTTCGTATAACTCACGATACATGGCTTCTTCTGCTGACTCTCCATCGTCAACGCCACCCTGAGGAAATTGCCAGGAATGTTGGCCAAAACGTCTTGCCCACATAACCTGCCCAAAGCGATTACAGATAATGATGCCCACATTTGCGCGAAAGCCGTCACTATCAATCACATGGACTCCGAACTATTAACTATTAATCTTTTGATTGTTTCACAAAGCGTGTCCGGCGGCAAATATCTGTTACACGCCAATCGTTGGATAAAATGACTTTTCTATCAACCTTATCAACAGAGAGCCAAATGAATAACTCATGATATCCACAAAAACTGTGGATATCTCTGTTGGAAACTCAATTAAAGTCTAATAACTTGCGCATTTACTATTGGTTTATTAATTTTACCTTAGGAGAAAAGCAAACAACAAGACACACAATAACAAAGACTTACACGGAGATATAAAAACCAAAACACTGGCGAAAGCTAAAAGCGGTCACTTTTTAACCAGCGCATTTAAATAGCTTGAATCGCTAGATAGCCGAAAGGTGTTATTCACAAGTGCAACCATTTTCCGTTTAAAAAAAGCAAAAAAACCGCCTTTTAATAGATTGACAGATCACTTTGATTGCAGTAGTTACTGAATAAATATAAGTTATCCAACAATTCTGTGGATAACTATGTTGGAAAAACAGGGAAAGCAGTGGTGTAACTTAGTAAAAACTCAAGTCCAGATATGAACAACAATAAAGTTCCCCATGCAATTCACTTACTTAGGTATAATTTCTACCGTTAGCGCCCAGTGTTTAACTAGCTGTTCGTTTTTCACTCTTATTTGATATAACTGACTATTTAGGTAAAATTATGCCTATGAAGAAATCACTTAGCTCCCCAGAAAGCATCGAAGAACTGATGCAACGCGCCGAAGCCATGGCAGGTTTAACCTTAGGCCAGCTTGCAAATTATCACGATATTGAGATGCCGAATGACTTAAAACGTCATAAAGGCTGGGTCGGACAACTAATTGAATTAGAGTTAGGTGCCTTAGCGGGCTCAAGGCCTGAACAAGACTTTGTTCATTTAGGCGTAGAGCTCAAGACGATTCCAGTCAACCGACAAGGAAAAGTGCTCGAAACGACTTATGTAACGGTAGCGCCACTGACCAATATACAAGGGTTAATGTGGGAAAATAGCGTGGTTTGCCATAAGCTCCAACAGGTATTGTGGATCCCTGTTCAAGGTGACCGAGAGATCCCCTTAGCCGAGCGCCAGATAGGCTCACCTATTTTATGGCAACCATCTAGTGAAGAGAGTGAACTCCTAAAACAAGACTGGGAGGAGATCATGGAGTTAATAGCAATGGGCCAAGTCGACAAAGTCACAGCTCGACATGGCGAAGTGCTACAGCTACGCCCTAAAGCCGCGAATAGTCAGGTCGTTACAGATAGCATTGGCCGTGATGGACAACTCACCCAAACCAACCCTAGAGGCTTTTATTTAAAGACCCAATTTACCCAAAAAATACTTTCACAGCTGCTTTAAGTCTTTTTTTGGCCAAAACTCACACTCATTTGACCTAGATCACAAATACTACTAGTCAAAGTAGGGGAATATTCTATAAAATAGCGCCTCCTAAAATCGTGTAGTATTTGGATACCCCCTTAATAGTGAAAGCACATATACAAGCGAAAAAATTAGCCTTTGCTATATTCGCTTGGACTTTGGCCATGGCGGCTTTCGTATTTTTTAGATACGCGCAAACTCCAGAACTTCCACAGTGGGCCATTGGCTCCGCTGATTTAGCCACGCTTTCAATTTATATGGGCCTGATTTTCGGCAGCCTTCACTGGATGTCGAACTTAATTGCAGATTTCAGTGCTATCAATCGCTTACCCTATGTTTTTTCGGTTGTTTTTAAAGGCCTGTTTTTATTGCTCGGCGCAACAACTTTGGCCTATATCACCCAATACCTCAACATGTGGGCCATTGAAAACCATATGACTACATTGCGCCAAATGTTAACAGCGCACATTCTTTATAGTCCTTCATTCCAGGCATTGATTGTCTATCTCGTTGTGGTGCGTGTCGGCCTAGCATTTATTGAGCAGATGGCACTATTAGTTGGCCCAAGAGTGCTACTTAATATTGGTTTAGGTAAATATCATAAGCCAAGATATGAACAGCGCTTATTTTTGTATTTAGATATGGTGGCATCAACCACTCATGCTGAATCACTTGGAGACTATCGTTTTAGCCGCTTAATCCAAGACAGTTTTAGTTTATTAGCCGATACGGTAACCAATAACGAGGCTGAAATTTATCGTTATATGGGGGATGCAGTTCTTATCCACTGGCCATTAAAAGACGGTATTAAAGAAGATCGATGCTTTAATATTTATCATGAGTTTAGTCAGCAACTCAGCTGGCAAAGACGCTACTTTGAAGAACAATATGGCTTTGTGCCTAAATTTAAGGCTGCGGCCCATTGCGGTCAAGTTGTTGCTGCCGTTGTAGGTGTGCAGAAGCAAGAGATTAGCTTCTTTAGCGATGTACTTAATACCTTAGCTCGGTTACAAGACCAATGTAACCCACTGGGTCAGCGAATGCTGATCTCTGGCTCGCTACAATCACGTCTTGAATATAGCGACTCACAGTACAACCTAAATAGCTTAGGACCAATCAAGTTAAAAGGTAAGCAACACTCCATCGAAGTCTTTGGTGTCACACCTAAACTCGCTAACTCTTAGCAATAAAAAATAGCAATAAAAAAGCCGATAATTTTATCGGCTTTATTATTTATACCAACGACCTATTTATCAGCTTGCTCTAATAACTTTTGGATCTCTAATCCTATCGTTCTAAAGGTCAAAATTCGGCTTGATGTTTGGCGCCAAACTAATCCGATGTCGCGGTAAGGCGTCTCACCAGGCGGGGCCATCGTCGTTAAGTCTGTGTTATTCAAAATCCCCGCATCGATTGCCATCTGCGGTAAGAATGTTGTGCCTAGTTTACAGTTCACCATCTGTACTAACGTGTGCAGGCTCGTCGCTGCAAATGGGTTGATTTTAATACTCTCACCTAATTGACAAGCCGAAATGGCATGGCCTGTAATACAGTGCTCTGCTTGCAGTAAAAAAATACTTTCATCCGGTAAATCTTGATAGTCGATGGGTTCATGGATCTCATCGCTCAAATCTTTATGCACTACCATTTTGAACGGATCAATACCAACCTTCATGCTATGAAAGCCACTCGTATCGACCGGAAGAGCCAGCAACAACAGATCGAGCTCACCTTTACCTAACGCGTCGATCAGACGATCGGTTGTGTCTTCTTTTAAGAATAGCGTTAAGTCTGGGTAAGCCTGCTTGCAATGTTGAACCACATTACTCAACAAAAAAGGCGCAATAGTAGGAATACAACCTAAGCGGATCTCACCAGTCATAGGCTCACCTTGATGCTTAACCAGTTCGACCAAATCATCAACATCAGTCAACAGCTTACGAGAGCGCATCACCACCTCTTCACCTATCGCGGTAAAGATAAATGACTTATGGTCACGCTCAATAAGCTGGTGACCTAACTGCTCTTCAAGGTTTTGAATGCCGCTAGACAAGGTCGATTGGCTGACATGGCATATTTTAGCGGCTCTGTTGAAGTTCTGTTCTTGGTGTAGATTCACCAGATAGAACAGATTCTTTAAACTTGGTAGATGTTTCATAAAATAGATTACCAGTGACATTATTTATCTAATCGTTCAATCTAACTCTACCATAAAACGCTAAGCCAACTCTGATTTAGAGCGGTTAGACTGTGAACTGAATCAAAAATGTACAAGATAATCTCTTGATACTGTTTAACGACAGATAAAAAAATAGCGCAGTGGATAATCCAAACTGCGCTATTAATATTGAAGCTAGGTTAATTTAAGCCTTAGACTCCAAGTATTCTTTTAATTGCTGCAAGTCTTTTGAAGCGTATGCAACAATTTCATTCAACCATGCTTGGTGCTCTTGTTCCCAAGATGCTTCTTCGCCATGTTGTAATAGCTGGGCATATTGCTGAATACGTTTAAGGCCAACTGAACCCGCTGCGCCTTTGAACTTATGCGCTTCGCTACAAAGCGTATCTTTATCGTTAGCTTCTTGTGCACTGACTAGGTTGCCAACGTACTCTGGCATCAGTTGTTCAAACAAGACGACGCTTTTAAGTAGCGTACCTGCACCAATTGCACTGCAGTATTGCTCCAGTGTATTAAGATCCAGAATTGATTCTAATTCAGCCGTTGCCATTTAGGCACCTCTCAAAATATTGCCATGTATACAAAAATACGAATTTACCACATAATACCCGCTAAAATCACCGGTGCAACAACTACTGTCACACGAGGTTAAATTTACACCGATTTTAACACTTTACCAACCTATCATTAAATAAAGTAACCTTGCGGCTACCTTGCCAATCTGATACTTGAACGTTTTTCGCACAAAGCTCCTAACAGTTTAAACGCTATTTTTCAAATAGGTACCTTGACCGCCTTTTGCCTTCAGATCATCAACAATTGCCACAAGACCATTCCAACGATAGGCACACCAGTCTGGTGCTAACAACATAGGTTTTTTGGCGTAAGCGGTAACTCGATGGAAGATCACCTCTTTGGGGGTCCAGCGTATCAGTTCTCCCACGCTAAAAGCATAGGTTTCAAGCTCAAGTAAACTCATCTTGTCGTTACGCCATGCTTTGGCCATGGTGCTGCCTTCCACAATATGCAGCGGGTGCAGCTTAATGCCATCAACGCCGACGGCTAACACCTTATTTAAGGTTTCAAGATAGTCTTTATGGCTTTCACCTGGCAGCCCCAAAATCAAATGAGTACATACCTTAATGCCTAAATGACGCGCGCGCTTAACTGTATCTTCATAGGCAGCGAAGTCGTGTCCGCGGTTAATTTTCTTTAGGGTGTTGTCATTAGCCGATTGCAGGCCTAATTCTAGCCATACATCAACGCCATCATTTTGATAGCCAACTAATAGCTCCAGTACGTCATCAGGAACGCAGTCAGGCCGAGTGCCGACACAGAGCCCAACAATATCACTATCTTGTATCGCTTCATCGTACTTTTGCTTTAATACTAGGTACTCATCATAAGTACTGGTATAGGCTTGAAAATATGCAATATATTTCGATGACTTAGATGATAAGCGCTCACGCCCCTGATTAAGTTGCTCTTGAATAGAAAGCTCTGTTTTATGTTCATGACTAAACGAAGCCACATTACAATAGGTACAACCGCCCTTACCCAAAGTGCCGTCACGATTTGGACAAGTGAACTTAGCATCAATAGTCAGCTTACGGATCCGCTCACCATATTTTTGTTTGCATACACCACCGAAGGTATTAACGTAACTATCCAGTCCCAACTGCTCTATCACCTTGCGAAAAAATTTGCGCTATTTTAACCAGTTCCACAATTCATTAATTAGCGCTAGCTCAAATAACCGTAAAGACCACGCTTTACTATTAATGATTTCTTTACGTTACTAACGACTGACCTTTACTACACTCATGTTTATTTATGCATAAATACTCACAAGTAAGAGTGGTTATCATTTCACTGTATGTGCAATAAAAATCACTTTACCGAAAACAGATACAATCAACACTTTAGTTACAAATAGGCGACTAGAAAAAACCGTAAATTTCAAAATCCTTTTTATTCATAACGTTATACGTGAAGATCTGCAGTTTACGTTAAGGTAAACCGATTAATACAGGTGTATTAAACATCAATTGCAAGTTACTTTTTATGCAATAATTTGGTTTGACCTTTAACCCGCTTGAGGTTAATTTGATTGATTCGGGTGCATATCTATAGAGATTTTTTGCTTTATCTCCCGAGTTGTATCAGTTGAGGTTAGGGAGTGTAGTAATGAGCTTATATCATCCAAGTTTTGAGCGGGACAATTGTGGATTTGGGTTAATAGCCCAGATGGACGGTGAAGCAAGCCACCGTATTGTACGTACCGCGATCCATGGCCTAGACCGAATGAAGCATCGTGGCGGTATTGCTGCTGATGGCCGCACTGGCGACGGCTGTGGTCTATTAATGCAATTACCAATTAACTTCTTTAAAGCGATAGCCGAAGAAAATGAATGGCATTTAAGCCGTCGTTTCGCCGTTGGCATGCTTTTCCTTAGTCAAGATACTATCTTAGCTTCGCAAACCAAGCAGCTACTTGAACAAGAACTCCAAAAGGAAACCTTAAGTGTTGCAGGGTGGCGAAATGTGCCAGTTAATGCCGACGTACTTGGACCAATTGGTAAAGCGAGTCAACCACAGATAGTTCAAGTATTGATTAACGCCCCCATTGGCTGGCGAGAAAAAGACTTAGAACGACGCTTATATATGGCAAGGCGGCGTGTAGAGCAACAGCTTACTCACGATAAAGACTTCTATGTAGCGAGTCTTTCAGGCCAGGTCATCGTCTATAAAGGTCTGATGATGCCTGCCGACCTGCCTGCTTTTTATAGTGACTTGGCAGATATCCGCCTCCAAAGTGCAATCTGCTTATTCCACCAGCGCTTTTCAACCAATACATCACCTAAATGGCCGCTGGCTCAGCCATTTAGATATTTAGCTCACAATGGCGAAATCAACACCATTACCGGTAACCGTCAATGGGCAAGAGCGCGTGCTTATAAGTTTCACGCACCATTACTACCTGATTTACAGCAGGCAGCACCTTTCGTAAATGAAACGGGTTCTGATTCATCATCTCTGGACAACATGTTAGAGATGCTACTTGCTGGCGGTATGGATTTATATCGCGCAATGCGTCTATTGATCCCACCAGCATGGCAAAGTAACCCTGAAATGGATGCAGAGTTAAAGGCCTTCTATGACTTTAACTCGATGCATATGGAGCCTTGGGATGGTCCTGCCGGTATCGTAATGACTAACGGCCGTCACGCGGCCTGTGCCGTTGACCGAAATGGCTTGCGCCCTTCGCGTTATGTCATCACTAAAGACCGTATACTAACCTTAGCCTCTGAAGTCGGCATTTGGGATTACGCTGCAGATGAAGTGATCGAGAAAGGTCGCGTAGGACCCGGTGAGTTGTTAGTACTCGACACCCTTAATGGGCAACTTTATTCATCGTTTGAAATTGATAACGACTTAAAGCGTCGCCACCCATACAAAGAGTGGATGGCTAAAAATAGTAAAGTGCTTAAACCTGCAGAAGATTTTGGACCGAACGATCAAGGTAGACGTGAATTTGATGATGCCCAGCTGCTGCAATATCAAAAACACTTTGGCTATTCTCGTGAAGAGTTAGAGCAAGTTATTTGGGTGCTAGCTCAAAAAGGTGAAGAAGCCACAGGCTCTATGGGCGATGACACGCCGATGGCAGTGTTGTCGAAAAAATCACGTACCCTTTATGACTATTTTCGCCAAAAGTTTGCCCAGGTAACCAACCCACCTATTGACCCGCTACGTGAAAAGCACGTGATGTCGTTAACCACTTGCGCGGGTCGTGAGCAAAACCTATTCAACGAGACCACAGGTCATGCCTACCGTGTGATGTTTAACTCGCCAGTGTTGCTATATAGCGACTTCAACCAGCTAATGGCACTCGATAGCACCTACTACCGTGCCAATACCGTCGATTTAAACTATGACCTCAGTGAAGGTTTAGAAGCGGCCGTTAAACGTATCTGTGATGAAGCTGAACGTTTAGCGCGATCGGGTACCACCTTATTAGTGCTTTCAGATCGTGCAACCGCTAAATCTAAGCAAGTGATCCCAGCTGCTATGGCGGTTGGTGCAGCACAGCAAGTGCTGGTTGATAATAGCCTTCGCTGTGACACCAACATCATTGTTGAAACCGCATCAGCCCGCGATCCTCATCACTTTGCAGTGCTGCTAGGCTTTGGCGCTACGGCTGTTTACCCCTACCTTGTGTATGAGTGCATCTCTGATCTAGCTAAGCGTAACGGTGTTGAAAATACCCGTGACTTGATGCTTAACTTCCGCCATGGCATAGACAAGGGTCTGCGTAAGATCATGTCTAAGATGGGCATTAGTACCGTCGCCTCTTACCGCTGCAGTAAACAATTTGAAGCAGTCGGTCTTGCAGATGAAGTCGTCGAGCTGTGTTTTAATGGCGTGATAAGCCGAATTCAAGGAGCGACGTTCGATTTAATCGAACAAGATCAGCAACTGCTACACAAAAATGCATTTAGAGCGCACCAGCCGTTGACCCAAGGCGGATTGCTCAAATATGTTGAGGGTGGCGAATACCATTGTTTTAACCCAGATGTGGTTAACACCTTACAAGCAAGCTTGAGAGATCAAGATTACCCAAGTTATAAACGTTTCACTGAACTTGTCGATAATCGCCCAATTGCAACATTGCGTGACTTAATTGAAGTCAAAGGTGAACTTGCCCCCGTTAAAATTGAACAAGTAGAAGCAGCTAAAACCCTATACCCACGTTTTGACAGCGCCGCAATGAGTATCGGAGCCCTAAGCCCTGAAGCTCATGAGGCACTAGCCGTTGCGATGAACCGCTTAGGCGGTCGCTCAAACTCCGGTGAAGGTGGAGAAGATCCACGCCGCTTCAATACCGAAGGTAACTCGGCAATTAAGCAGATTGCGTCGGGTCGATTTGGCGTAACGGCACATTATTTAGTCAATGCTGAAGTATTACAAATCAAGGTTGCTCAAGGTGCAAAACCAGGCGAAGGCGGACAACTTCCTGGCGATAAAGTCAGCGTTGAGATTGCCGCGCTACGTAATGCTCGCCCAGGTGTGACACTGATTTCACCACCACCGCATCATGACATCTACTCGATTGAAGACTTAGCTCAGCTGATTTTTGATTTGAAGCAAATCAATCCCAAAGCGCTAGTATCAGTCAAACTGGTATCTGAGCCCGGTGTCGGCACCATTGCCACCGGTGTCGCTAAAGCCTACGCCGATATGATTACCATTTCAGGGTACGACGGTGGTACTGGTGCCAGCCCTATCACCTCAGTAAAGTATGCCGGAAGCCCATGGGAGCTCGGTCTTGCCGAGGTACATCAGTCTCTGATCGCAAACGGTCTGCGTCATAAAATCCGCTTACAGGTGGATGGCGGCTTAAAAACCGGCAAGGACGTTATCAAAGCCGCACTGCTCGGCGCTGAAAGCTTTGGTTTTGGAACTGTGCCTATGATTGCTCTAGGTTGTAAATACCTACGTATTTGCCACCTCAACAACTGCGCGACGGGTGTCGCTACCCAAAATCCAAAACTGCGCAATGAGCATTACCATGGATTACCAGAACGCGTCATGACCTATTTTGAGTTTGTGGCACAGGAGATCCGTGAGTACATGGCGGCACTGGGTGTAACAGAGTTTGAAGAGATGGTAGGGCGCAGCGACTGGTTAGCAGCCATTGAGGGCGATACGGCTAAACAACAACATCTCGATTTAGCACCGATCCTATATCGCCCTAAGGTGCCAGAAAACTCAGCGGTTACATGGCGCGAAATCAATCCTCCATCAGACAAAGGTCAATTAAACCAACGTCTGGTCGCAGATTGTAAAGAGGCCGTATTAGCCGGTATATCCATTTGTGAGATGTTCAGCATCAACAATACCGACCGTTCTGTAGGAGCGAGCCTGTCAGGCTATATCGCAACCCACATTGGTAAAAGCGGCGCGAAAGCCCCTATCACCCTGAAATTTAACGGCAGCGCAGGCCAAAGCTTTGGAGTATGGAACGCACCGGGTCTTGAGCTAATGCTATGCGGTGATGCCAATGATTACGTCGGTAAAGGCATGTCTGGCGGTAAAATTTGTGTCTATCCACCACTGGGAAGCCCATTCAAGAGCGAGCGTTCGGCGATTTTAGGGAATACCTGTTTGTACGGTGCCTCTGGCGGCAAGTTATTCGCGTCAGGTAAAGCTGGCGAGCGTTTTGCGGTGCGTAACTCAGGTGCCATTGCCGTTGTCGAAGGCTTGGGTGATAACGGTTGTGAATACATGACTGGCGGCATTGTTGTTGTGCTCGGTAGAACCGGCGTTAACTTCGGTGCAGGTATGACCGGTGGGTTTGCCTATGTATTTGACCAATATGGTCACTTTAACCGCCGAGTCAATACCGAGATGGTCGATACACACAAAGTACAATCGCCAATACATCAGCAGCATCTACGCGATTTGATAGAGCAGCATGTAACAGAAACCAATAGCGATCATGCCAAGATGATCTTGAGCGATTTCGAAAACTGGCTAGATTGCTTCATTTTAGTGAAACCAAAAAGTGTTGCACTAGATGATCTATTAAAGTTAGCGCAATCAGAACCTGCACTTGCAGTCAGAGCGGGGTAAATAACATGAGCAATGATTTTCAGTTTCTTGAAGTTGGGCGTAAAGACCCAACTAAACATGCAGCTAAACAACGTGCAACGCAGTTTATTGAGATTTACCAGCCCTTTGCCCAACCACAGGTGAAAGAGCAAGCTGACCGCTGTTTAGATTGCGGTAACCCCTATTGTGAATGGAAATGCCCACTGCATAACTACATTCCCAACTGGCTGCAACTGGCCAAACAGGGACGTATTATGGAAGCGGCTGATTTGGTCCACGAGACCAACACCCTGCCCGAGATCTGCGGCCGAGTGTGCCCACAAGACAGGCTCTGTGAAGGGGCTTGTACCCTTAACGAAGAGTTTGGGGCTGTGACTATCGGTAATGTTGAAAAGTACATTACCGATACGGCCATCTCACAAGGCTGGCGCCCCGATATGTCAATGGTTACACCACGTAAAGAGCGAGTGGCAATTGTCGGCGCAGGACCTGCGGGTCTTGGCTGCGCCGATATTTTAGCTCGCAACGGTATTCAAGCTGTAGTGTTTGATAAAAACGTGCAGATTGGCGGCCTACTCACTTATGGAATTCCGTCATTTAAGCTCGATAAAGAGGTGATGCAAATTCGCCGCAATGTACTTGAGGGTATGGGCATCGAGTTTAAATTAGGTGTCACTGTAGGCAAAGATATCGACTTTAAGCAATTAATTGAACAGTACGACGCCGTATTTCTTGGCATGGGTACCTACACCGCCATGAAAGCCAATCTTGTCGGGGAAGATGCAAGTGGCGTACATCAGGCACTGCCTTACTTAATTGGTAATACCCATAATGTCATGGGGACTGAATGCTTAGATAATCCCTACCTCAGCCTAAAAGACAAACGCGTCGTCGTGCTAGGAGGTGGTGATACTGCAATGGACTGTGTACGCACTGCAGTACGTCAAGGTGCAACGCAAGTCATCTGTGCCTATCGCCGAGATGAGGAGAATATGCCCGGTTCTCGGCGTGAAGTGCAAAATGCTCGCGAAGAGGGTGTTGAGTTTCTGTTTAATCGTCAACCCAGTGAAATTAAAACCATCGACGGTAATGTGGTGGGAATCGAATTTATCGAGACCCAGCTCGGTGAAGCCGATGACAGTGGACGTCGCCGCCCAGAGCCTATAGCAGGCAGTGAACAGGTGCTTGATGCCGATGCCATCATTATCGCCTTTGGTTTCCAACCGAGCCCAGCAAAATGGCTTGATGACTACAACATTGAGCTTAATGACTGGGGCTTAGTCAAAGCGCCAAAAGTCGCCGATAATCCATTTCAAACCAGTAACCCTAAGGTGTTTGCTGGGGGCGACATGGTGCGCGGTTCTGACTTGGTCGTTACAGCTATCGCAGAGGGCCGTGATGCCGCCATGGGCATTTTAAATTACTTAGAAGACTAAATATCTAGAAGAGCACTATTACTTATAAGAGTAAATTACTTATAAGAGTAAATTACTTAAAAAGCTAAATCATCTTTAAAAATGATGGCTTAAAAGCCTCATGTATTTAAGAGATGTATACCTAGTTACTTGTAATTATGCGCTTATGATTGTGCGCTCCCAGTGGAGCGCCTTTTTTTGCCTGCTATTTTTAGCAGTCTGTTAATCTCTATCATTCTCAGCCCCGTCCAGTCCCACCAAAATCCTTATACGTTAAATAGCTACCAGAAAAGAGCACTATCAAAGCAAAGCGTCAAATTTATCAGCTTCACCACTTGCCCCAAACCAGGCGACTTTAATAACGATTACAGCTAAAACTAATTTTTATTCAAAATTAATTTTCAGCTCGTCTGACCTGTTTAAGCAAAATTAAAGCTGGTGATTTATCACTATATAAACAATAACTTGAGAGGAATTAACCACACGCTTAATTCACCAAATTAAATCTGTGAAGCAGATCTCATTTCCCGATAAAGCTTGATCGTTATAGCTCTAACCATTAGAGTTGTTATTAATTGAACGTTCAATCAACATTCAAAAGCACAAATTTTTCACAAGAGTAAACAAAAAATAACAATAAGAATTAAATTCAGGAATTTGCTTTTATATGCCCCGTCCGCCAATGAAAACCGTCCGCCAACAACAGCTCATCGAAGCCACTCTTGTCTCTGTAGAACGTCATGGGTTGCACAATACGACTATCAATACTATCAGCGGTTTGGCAGGTTTATCTTCTGGGCTAATTAGTCATTACTTCGGCGGTAAACAAGGACTGATTGAAGCAACGCAAAAGTATCTGCTAGATCAACTAAAACAAGCATTATTGAGCCGTACCGCAGGCACAACACTATTACCACTAGAGCGACTGCACGCCATTGTTGAAGCCAACTTTACTGAGCTGCAGCGTTCAAAACCCGCAACAAAAACCTGGTTAAGCTTTTGGTCACAAGCCATGCACGAGCCAGGCCTTGCTAGGCTACAACACATTAATAGCCAGCGCTTATACAGCAACCTTCTGTTCTCTTTTAAACAACTCCTCCCTAAAGCCAACGCCATTTCCGCGGCCAAGCAGACAGCCGCGATGATCGATGGTTTTTGGCTACGTAGTGCGCTAAGCCCTACTCCAGAGAAAGAGTTTCAGCAGGCCCAAATTCTATCTAAAGCCTTTATCGAGGCAGTGATCATGCAGTACGGAGAAACCCGATGTCACTAGTCGTTTACCGCAATTATATTCACGGCAAAGCTCTCAAAAATACCACAGGCGAAACCTTCGAAGTTATCAATCCAGCTAATGGAGAGGTGAATTATTTAGTCGAAGTCGCCGATGAAACAATCCAACAAGCTGCGATTGAAAGCGCTAAAGCAGGTTTTGAAACCTGGTCAAAAATGACCGCCATAGAACGTAGTCGCATTCTACTTAAAGCCGTAGCACTGCTTCGACAGCGCAACGATGAGTTAGCAGCCATCGAAGTTCAAGATACAGGCAAGCCTTGGCAAGAAGCCTCTGTGGTCGATGTTGTCACAGGCGCAGACTCCATTGAGTTTTTTGCCGGTCTTGCCCCCAGTATTGAAGGCAATCAGCAAACTGTGGGTGATGACTTTTATTACACTCGCCGAGAGCCACTGGGCATTTGCGCCGGCATTGGTGCATGGAACTACCCGCTACAAATCGCTTGCTGGAAAGCCGCTCCCGCGCTGGCCTGCGGTAATGTAATGATCTTTAAGCCATCGGAAGAAACTCCGCTAGGAGCGATAAAGCTAGCCGAAATCTTTACCGAAGCAGGTGTCCCCGATGGTGTGTTTAACGTTGTTCAAGGCGATGGTCGGGTTGGCGCTTGGCTCACAAACAATGATGACATTGCCAAAGTGTCATTCACTGGCGAAGTTGGCACTGGCAAGAAAGTAATGGCCGCGGCGGCAAGTTCCCTCAAAGAGGTCACCATGGAGCTTGGTGGTAAATCACCGCTAATTATCTTCAATGACGCCGACATCGACAATGCAGTATCAGCAGCCATGTTAGGCAACTTCTACACCCAAGGTGAGATCTGTACCAACGGCACGCGCGTATTTGTGCAACAAGATATCTACCCGCAGTTTATTGAAAAGCTACTAACACGCACTCAAAACAATATCATCTGTGGCGATCCTATGGATCCAGCCACTAACTTTGGCGCGCTGATCTCAAAGGCCCACCAAGAAAAAGTACTGAGCTATATCGAGATAGGTAAAAAAGAGGGTGCCGAGTTATTAGCGGGTGGCCATGCGCTAACACCAGAAAATAGCCCTAATGGCTATTTTGTCGCGCCAACCATCTTTGGTCAGTGCCTTGATGAGATGACACTCAGTAAAGAAGAGATCTTTGGCCCTGTAATGTCAGTGCTGCCCTTTAGTGATGAAGAGGAAGTGGTTCGCCGTGCTAACGATACCCGTTTAGGACTTGCCGCTGGTGTATTTACCCAAGACATTACTCGTGCCCACCGCGTTATTCACCAGATGCAAGCTGGCATATGCTGGATCAACGCCTATGGCGCCTCACCTGCTGAAATGCCAGTAGGGGGTTATAAGATGTCAGGGATTGGCCGTGAAAACGGTAGTGAGACCCTAAAAGCCTATACCCAAATAAAAGCCGTATACGTTGGTATGCAGCCTCTTGAAAGTCCATTTTAAGGAGCTGATATGACGACGAATAATTCACAATATGATTATATTATCGTTGGCGCAGGCAGTGCAGGCTGCGTGTTAGCCAACCGTCTATCAGCCGATAGCAATAATCGTGTGCTGCTGCTTGAAACTGGCGGTAGCGACAGAAGCATCTTTATCCAGATGCCTACTGCGCTGTCAATCCCCATGAATACTAAAAAGTACGCTTGGCAGTTTGAAACTGATGCAGAGCCTCATCTCGATAATCGCCGTATGCATTGCCCACGCGGCAAGGTACTAGGTGGCTCATCATCGATTAACGGCATGGTGTATGTACGTGGCCATGCTCGCGATTTTGATGAATGGCAACAGCACGGTGCAAAAGACTGGGATTACGCCCATTGCCTGCCATATTTCAAAAAAGCGGAAGACTGGGCATTTGGCGGCGATGATTATCGTAGCATTGACGGTCCACTCGGTGTTAACAACGGCAACAACATGAAAAACCCGCTATACAAGGCATTTGTTGCTGCCGGTGTTGATGCCGGTTACATGGCAACTGATGACTATAATGGCGCCCAGCAAGAGGGCTTTGGCCCAATGCACATGACGGTTAAAAATGGGGTGCGCTGGTCAACAGCCAATGCATACTTAAGACCTGCGATGAAGCGTGAAAACTTAACGGTTATCACCCATGCTCAGGTGCACAAGGTACTGTTTTCAACCAAGCAAGGTGAAACGAACAAAGCCGTGGGTGTGCGCTTTGAGCGTAAAGGAAAAATGCTTGATGTGAACGCCAGCAAAGAGGTAGTGCTGTCCGCAGGCTCAATCGGCTCACCGCATATCCTGCAACTATCAGGTGTTGGAGCGGCTGATACCTTAGCCAAGGCAGGCATCGAGCAAGTACATGAGCTGCCGGGTGTGGGTGAAAACCTGCAAGACCATCTTGAGTTTTACTTCCAATTCAAGTGCCTAAAGCCGATATCGCTTAACGGCAAATTAGACCCACTTAACAAACTGTTTATTGGTAGCCGCTGGATCTTAAACAAGTCTGGTTTAGGCGCGACCAATCACTTCGAGTCTTGCGGCTTTATCCGCTCTAAAGCGGGTCTAGAGTGGCCAGACCTACAATATCACTTTCTACCTGCCGCAATGCGCTATGACGGCAAAGAAGCGTTTGCCGGGCATGGTTTTCAGGTGCACATTGGCCACAATAAGCCCAAGAGTCGCGGCAGTGTCAAAGTCATCTCAGATGATCCTAAGCAGGCACCCAGCATTTTATTTAACTACCTGTCTCATCAAGACGATATCGAAGGTTTTCGTGCCTGCGTGCGTCTAACCCGTGAAATCATCAATCAACCTGCGCTCGATGAATACCGCGGTGAAGAAATTCAACCGGGAACTCAGGTACAGACAGATGAGCAGATAGACAGCTTTGTAAGAAGCGCTGTTGAGAGCGCTTACCATCCCTCTTGCACATGCAAAATGGGCGAAGATCCCATGGCTGTTGTCGACTCTGAAACACGAGTCCATGGGCTGCAGAATCTTAGAGTGATTGACTCCTCTATTTTCCCGACCATCCCCAATGGCAATTTGAATTCGCCGACGATCATGTTAGCCGAGCGCGCTGCCGACTTAATCTTAGGTAATACGCCACTCGCGCCAAGCACAGCAGAAGTGATCATCAGCCAAGATTGGCAACAGCAGCAAAGGCTACGACCACCAGCAAGATAATCGCTTCGGCTTAGTAGGACGCGTCAGTAACTGTGACGCGACTAGCGCTAAGCCAAGCCCCTCCACAAACGAGATGAAGATGTTCGGCAATCCTTCTGCCGCCTCTTCAAACTGTTTACGTATAGGTAGCCAGCCTAAGCCACTGAGGCTAAATGGCACTAATCGCCACGTTTAATTTATCAAACCTTAACTGTCGTAAAAGCGGCAATTAAGGCTTGAGGGATTTTTGCAGCCAAAATTTGGCTAAAAGCGGGCATAACGATAATAAAAACAAGGGATAACCATGCTTTTTAATCAAGAGTTGTTTAATACAAATAAGTCAGGAGTTCAATAATGACCACTTGGCTAACTATAGGGATATTATTTACATTCGCTGCCATTGCCTTTGTGATCTACCGCTGGGGTAACGTCAAGTGTGTTGGTGTCACACCGGTGCGCACATTTACCTTTATCGCCATCCTGTTTACCTCAGGTTTGGACGTTGGTCTAATCATGTTCCCGCTAACAGAGTTTGCAGGCTACGCCGATTTAAGCGCGAGTCCTGAATATGGTTTTACCAACCCTCTGGCGATTGAATTTGGTTTCTGGGCATTTTTAATCTGGGCATTTTACTTCTTAACTTGTTTCTACTTTTGTGTCATCGAGCCACGAGTTAAGTTTTTCGAGATCCCAGTGATTAAGTTCATTAACAACCTAGTGATTATCGGCACCTGTGCCTTTACCGCTTATCTGCTATTGACCAATCTACCTTGGTATCTGCCCGAGATGGGCGATGGTGAGTCAATTGTCAGTAGCTTCTATCTGATCGTCTTTGTGATTATCGCTGCCGCCGTATACTCAAGCACCAGCATCCGTTATGTACGCCTACTTAGCTTAGCCAGCACCTGGTTATTCTTGGGTTTAATCGTACTGATGTGGGCTGGCGCGTTTATGTCAAAAGAGTCCGGTGCGGGCGAATTCGTCAATACCTTTGCCTTAATTGGTGACTACTTTGGCAATATCCACCACTTCGTACTGCCGATGAATGATTACCATGAGTTCTACCTATTCTGGTGGTTTGCTTGGAGCATCATGATTGGTCAGTTCACGTCACGCTTTGTCGGTGGCATGAAGACCTATCAAGTACTGATTGCCATGATGGTATTTCCATCTTTGCCAATTGCCGTATGGTTTACCGTTTTGTACTACTACAGCGCCAATGAAATCGCCACCACAGGCTTTTATAACCTCGCCATGGTCTTGGTCGGTGTCACCTTTGTGATTAACTCACTCGACTCTTTGATCCGTCTTTACACAGATAACCTAAACCTAACCGTTGAGCGCTTCGGTAAGACTAAATACATCATAGGTAACCTTGCCTTGATGAGTGCCCTAACCTTACTGTTCCAATTGAATTTCTTAGAGATCCAATGGGTTGGCGCACTTGCTATCGGTCTTATCCTAGGCTGTTTTGGATACATCATGGCGACAAAATATAAGAAAGTGGCTGCAATTGAGCACTCTCCTACAGAAAACAAAATTGATTTCAGCAAAATTGAATTAGCTAACTAAAAAGAAAAAAAGGAAAAGAAAGATAAATGATGAAAACAACAATTAAAAATCTAGCGCTACTGGGTCTAATCGCATTGCCAACAACGGCTATAGCCGGTGTTAGCTCAACGATTAATGCCACTTCTGACTACACCTTTAACGGTGTAAGCCAAACAGATAATGGCCCTGCTTTGCAGGCAAGCCTAGATTACGCCGCCGATGCGGGTTGGTATGTGGGTGCTTGGGCATCGAACGTTGATTACGGCTCAGGCGATGACACCTGGTTAGAACTCGATTTTTACGGCGGAATGTTCTTCCAGCTCAGCGAAAGCGTATCACTCGATGCCGGTATCGCTTATTACACTTACCATGGTGACTCGTTCTCAGATGAGTACCAGTATCCAGAGGTATACACTAAATTTGGCTATGGGTCATCGGTTGGTCAAACAGAGCTAAACTTCTGGTACACATGGGATTATTTTGGTGTAGATGCAGGCCATTACATCATGATGGCAGCGCACACATTTAGCATTGCCGAAGGTCACGACATTCGTATCAGTTTTGACCGTTCAACATCAACGGATGTGAACAAGTGGTCTTGGGATGGCAATAAATCTTATAACCATTACCGCGCAGAATACATGACAAGCTGGAAAGGGTTTGACTTTAACCTAGCCGTTGAAGATACCAGCATGGACATAGACACAGCCGATACTCGCGCCGTGTTATCGGTTGCAAGAACCTTTAACTTCTAAAGGACTCGTCGCACACTGAAGCTTGCACCTAGCATAAATAGTGCGGTATAACGCTGGTCGTTGTACCGCACTATTTTAATTACAGCGATAAAAGACAATCATATTCGCTCATTAATACCTATCAGTATAAGCATACCGGCAAAGGCCTTTTGGCCAAGGAAAACAGATGGAAAAGTACGAACAATTATTGATTTCACTGCGCCGAGTGATCCGGGCTATTGATATCCATTCACGCCAACTCAACAAGCAATCTGGCTTAACGGGTCCGCAGCTAATGGTGATGCAAAGTATTGAACAGCTTGAAACTCCGCTAGCAAAAGACGTCGCTAAAGAGGTCGCACTCAGTCCTGCAACTGTGACAACAATTATTGATCGGCTAGAAAGCCGTGAACTCGTCGTTAGAACACGCAGCGAGACCGATAAACGCAAAGTTATCCTATCACTGAGTGAGGCAGGTAAAGCATTACTGAGCAGCTCGCCTAAGCCATTACAAGAGCACTTTATTACACGCTATCAAAATCTTGAACAGTGGGAGCAAAGCCAACTGTTGTCATCAGTTGAGCGCATTGCCGCCATGATGGACGCCGAAGAGCTCGACGCCGCCCCAGTGCTGTTGGTGGGCCAAATTCAGGCAGATGAACAAACTTAACAGATGCCTGCTCTAACCTTTATCTAAAGTGAAGTAAGCTTTAATGTCATAAAGCTGCTGTAAGGGTCTTGCTTATAATCGGCAAACGGCGCGCACTCGCTAAAACCAAATTGCTCATACAACCTCTTGGCGGGTATAAACGCTGCCATAGAGCCGGTCTCAAGGCTGAGTCTTTGGTAACCTCGTAATCTCGCCTCACTGATAATATGATCCAACAGCATTTGGCCGACACCTTGGCGAAGAAACTTGTTCGATGTGCGCATCGACTTAATTTCACCATGGGTACGATCCAACTGCTTAAGTGCGCCGCAGCCCGCCAGTTCATCTTCTAACCATAGGCTCCAGAAGGTAACATCCTCAGCTTCCAAACCTGAGACATCCAGCGCATGCACGCTTTCTGGTGGCGAATGCGAGGCCATATCTTCATGGTGCGCTGCTAATAACTCAAGCACTTGTACATTGTCTAATTGACCGGTTTTTATTTGCATTGAATTCCCATTAGTACGATTAATTTTGGCCGTTAACTTACGATGGGTTAACTTAATTTAGCTGTAACAGATCCCACTTAGTGCCGTACAGATCTTCAAAAACAACCACAGTGCCATACTCTTCAACTCTTGGTTCTTCTTTAAAAATCACACCTTGAGATTGCATAAATTCATAATCTCTCCAAAAATCATTGGTATGTAAAAACATAAAAACTCTACCACCAGTCTGGTTCCCTACTGAGAACTTTTGCTCTTCAGTACTTGCTTGTGCCAACAACAAATTGGTTCCATTAGAATTAGGAGGCGTAACAAGTACCCAGCGCTTACCACCTCCTAAGTAGGTATCTTCAACTAAATCGAAACGCAATTTTTGAGTATAAAACGCAATCGCCTCGTCATAATCTTCAACAACCAGCGCGATAGCACCGATTTTCTGCTTTATCTGTTCTTTCATATTATTCTTTCCTGAGTTAAACCGCGATATTCATAAAGCTGCTTTAATCTCCATCGCCAGCAAGTGTGTTACAGGTTTTATTTGATAACAAGTATCGATGCCCGGCATATATCTCATCTTATCTTCAAGGCTTTTTCACTAACGCCTAGTGCCGTGGTATATTAGCGCCCATATTCATTCAGGTAGTAAAAAGGTCATTTCATGAAAATCGGTATTATTGGCGCTATGGAGCCAGAAGTTGCGCACTTAGTTGAGTCGATGCAAAATCCAAGCTCTACAACCATTGCGGGTATCGAGTTTGTTGCGGGTCAATTGGCGGGCAAAGACGTTATCGTTACTCGTTCTGGCATTGGTAAAGTCACTGCAAGTGTTGCGACTGCGCTACTTATCGAAAAGTACGCGCCAGATGCCATTATTAACACGGGCTCAGCCGGTGGTTTTGTTGATGATTTAGCCATTGGCGATATCGTTATTTCATCTGAAGTGCGTCACCACGATGTTGATGTAACCGCTTTTGGTTATGAAATTGGCCAGATGGCGCAGCAACCAGCAGCGTTTATCCCTGATGCTAAACTGGTTGCAGCAGCACAAAAAGCGGTTGCTAGCCTTGGCGAAGTAAAAGCGATTGAAGGTCTGATTTGTACTGGCGATAGCTTTATTTGCGATCCGCTGCGCACTAAGACCATGCTTGAGAACTTCCCAACAATGGCAGCATGTGAAATGGAAGGCGCGGCGATTGCTCAGGTTTGTCACCAGTTTGGCGTACCGTTTGTGGTTATCCGCTCACTGTCTGACAATGCTAACAACGACTCGCCTGTGGATTTTGACGAGTACATTGTAAAAGCAGGTCATCACTCAGCATTGATGGTTATCGCTCTGCTTGAGCAGCTTTAATAAGCTGCGTAACGCAAAGCTCTAAAATATAAGGATAGCGCAGCGATATGGTGCCAGAGTTTACTAAAATCTTTTCTCAAGATAGTCAGCTTTACACTGGAGCCTTAGTGTTATTAGTGTCAATTTTGTTGGCACGAATTGCCCCTCTTCCGCGCAATCTGCAGCCACTTGAATGGTTATCTCAAGTGGCTAAAAACTTAAGCACTAAAGTTAACCATGTCGACCGCGCCCCGTCACAGCAGTTAATCGCCGGCTCCCTAGCCATGTTACTGTTAATCGTTCCTTTTTGGGCAGTGATAAGTTTTCTGATAGAACTCGCTGAGTTCCCCTGGTTCTTTGAAGCCGTGGTGATTTACCTGTGCTTGCAGGACGATCATTTTCGCTATATTGCCAATGAAGTGATGATCTCGATTAAAGGGGACAATAAAGTTCGAGCCCGTGGCCTTTTAGAGCCTTGGCTAAATCGCAGCACCTATTCTCTTTCTAGCGTTGGTCTGTGTAAGGCCGCTATCGAACGACTCTCGACCACTTCAATCTACGGTACTGTTTCAGCCATCTTGTTTTATGCTATTGGCGGCATCCCACTGCTCATTGTGGCAAGAATGATTAAACAGCTTGAGTTTTGCTGGCCGGTTTATAATCCACTTTACCGCTTCTTTGGTATGCCTATATATATACTCAGTACTATAGTCCACTATATTCCAGCCAAACTATGGAGCCTAAGCCTTGCCATTCAAGGTGGCCCAAAAAGCCTTGCGACCCTGTTTCGCCCAAAAGTGAATACGACCCCATTAAATGAATATCAAACCTGCGAAGTTGTCGCCTGTGCATTAGCGATTGAACTTGGCGGACCAATTAAATTTAAAGAACTTAGGGTAGATACCCCGAAGGTGTCTTACGGTGCTCTCCCCGATGAAAATGATCTAGTTCGCGCGATTAAACTCAACTCAATCGCCTTTAGCCTTTGGGCTTTGGCTATTGTCGTCTTGCCGGGAATATGGGCACTGTTACGGGTAATGCAGGGGTGATTTCGCTGGCTTATAAACCTAAGCATTGAATTTTATTTAATTACCCCACTTTACCGCTGTTTATTTAGCCTGCGGATTGTAATCATCTTGTATAAATTGTTGGCGTTGGTATCATCCTTTAAACTTGTTGTGTTGACTCATTTTAGGGCTGAATCCATTGTTTGATAATATTCATGTTTCGCTAACCACGCCTGCTTTACTCTTTCCTGCCATCTCTTTGCTATTGCTGGCGTATACCAACCGTTTCTTTTCGTTAGCGGCACTTATCCGTAATTTGAGCGCTGATGGCAAGCCCATAAACCATAGCCAATTAAAAAACCTTCGTCAGCGAATTAGCATCATTAAGCGTATGCAAGAGTCTGGAGCATTAAGCTTCGCTCTGTGTGTGCTGTGCATGATTTTTATCTACGTTGGCTTTAACAAAGTCGGCGCGTTTATCTTTGGTTGTAGTCTATTCTTACTCTTGTATTCACTACTGCTTTCAGTGATTGAAATTCGTATCTCTGTCGATGCACTTAATATTCATCTACAAGAGTTGGATAAATGATCGATTGGATCTATTTTTTTGACCTTTGCGGTACAGCAGTATTTGCATTATCAGGTGCACTCGCTGCCGGTAGGCACAAAATGGACCCCTTTGGCGTACTGGTACTTGCGTCGGTAACCGCCATTGGCGGTGGCAGTATTCGTGACGCCCTGTTGGGCGCCACCCCCGTCTTTTGGATCCAGGACCCTAACTACATTACGGTGATTTTAATTACCGTGATACTGACCTTTATTTTTGTACGTAAGCCTAAACGAGTACCACGCTATATTTTACCTGTTGCCGATGCGCTCGGATTGGCGCTATTTACTGTAATTGGTGTAGAGAAAGCACTAAATTTAGAACTCAGCGGTATGACTGCCGTGATCATGGGTTTAATCACTGGTGTAGGCGGTGGTATTATTCGCGACCTGCTTTGTCAGCAAGTTCCTATGGTGCTTCGCACTGAGATTTATGCAACCGCATCGATAATGGGCGGGATCTGCTATACCATTAGCCTACATTGGGGAGCCGCCGATATGTTTGCTTTATTATTTGCAATGAGTACCGCACTCGTGATTAGATTAGCGGCAATCCGTTGGCACCTTTCATTACCTGCTTTTGATTTAAAGACACCACAATAATGAGATTAGCTTTTTTGAGTTTTGTATTTGTACTGTTTAGCTTTCCGGCTTTCGCTAATGTTGGCGACATGCCAAAAGAGCAGCAGTTGGCGATCAAGTATATTCAGGCGCTGACTCATCAAGATTATTCTAGCCTGAGCGCTTTTTACAATCGTGATAGCGTGTTTAACGATAAAACGGCCGGGCGTAAATACACTGGCAAACGCCACATTCTACAATTTTTAAAACGAGCCCACAGCGGCGTACTTGAATATGACTTTAACATTGAGCATATGTTTAACTCCGGCTCACTCGTGGTCTTGATAGGTAATTACCGTTACAAGGGCCCTGGCGAGCAATTTGGAAAGCCTGGGCGCATCATTAATATCGCCATTCCAGGTGTTACAACGCTAAGCTTAGACATGACTCATGAGCGGGTAAAAGAGCATCAAGATTTGATGGACTATCAAACCATGTCGGATCAACTCTCTGTTCAGTAACCCTTAAACCTCACAGCCGTTTTAACTCGCAATAACTTACCGACTCAGCTCACAATTTACTCGCAACGTGGAAACTTTTCTGCGTTCACCTGTCAAAGTATTAGGTACTTTGTATTTCGTAGGTTGTTATGAGTGTCATCAATGCTTTTCGAGCTATTATTATCTTGCTTCCACTGCTATGTGGTTCCGCCTTTGCGCTAGAGCAGCCCATAGTGGTGTCTTTTGCGGACCAACCTATCGTTAAGTTTAATCAAAAACTTGAGATCGCCCAGCACCAAAAACGCAGCTGGAGCACGCAACCAGAATCGATTTCGGCTCACTATGCAGGGACTAACTTCCTGCTCGCTAAAATTAAACAATACCAGGGCAAAGTGGTGACGTATAACGTCAGCGCGGCAAAAGGCGAACACCCTAAGATGTTATTGATTATTTCGATGGAAAAACACAAAGATAAATGGGTTTTAGATGCGGCAAGGTTAACTTGGCAATGTAAAAACGGCCTGCATTTTGGCACAGACCGCTGTTCACAGAACCATTAACGACAAGTTAATGGCTTTAGCTTTTTAAACAGGGGCACACTATCTAAACATGTTTATAGGTTTCGCAGCGCAGCCCTCTGATTTAATGCTTCTACACCAGAGTGATTTTAGCAAACTTACGCTTGCCCACTTGGAATACCGCTGAGGTACCGGCATTAAGTTGAAGACGAGTATCTTCAATCTTATCGCCATCAATCTTAGCTGCACCTTGCTTAATCATCCGCATTGCATCAGAAGTCGAGCTGACAAGCCCAGCTTCTTTTAGCAAGTTAGCAATCGCAATACCGTCACCAGCAGCAATCTCTAACTCTTCGATATCATCAGGGATATTGCCTTTTTGGAAGCGACTAATAAACTCTTGATGCGCAGCTTCAGCTGCCGCTTCGTCGTGGAAGCGTGCAATGATCTCTTTAGCCAGTGCAATCTTCACATCACGTGGGTTAGCACCCGCTTCTACGTCTGCTTTAAACTGCTCAATCTCAGTCAACGGACGGAAAGACAGTAGCTCAAAGTAGCGCCACATCAACACGTCTGAAATCGACATGATCTTACCGAACATCTCACCTGCAGGCTCGCTCACACCAATATAGTTGTGTGCTGACTTAGACATCTTCTTAACGCCGTCTAAACCTTCAAGCAGTGGCATCATGATCACAGTCTGTGGCTTTTGACCCGCAGATTTTTGTAATTCACGGCCCATCAGCAGGTTAAACTTCTGATCAGTACCACCGAGCTCAACATCAGCCTCTAGTGCAACCGAGTCATAACCCTGTAGCAATGGATACATGAATTCGTGGATCGCAATTGACTGACCTGAACCATAACGCTTTTTAAAGTCGTCACGTTCCATCATGCGGGCAACCGTTTGCTGTGAAGCAAGACGGATCATACCGGCAGCACCAAGCGGCTCTAACCAAGTAGAGTTAAACTCGATACGGGTTTTAGCTGGATCTAAGATCTTATAAACCTGTTGCTTATAAGTCTCAGCATTGGCAAGCACTTGCTCACGGGTTAATGGTGGACGAGTGCTGTTCTTACCACTTGGGTCACCGACCATACCAGTGAAGTCACCAATCAAAAAGATCACTTCATGACCTAGCTCTTGGAAGGTACGCATCTTGTTCAAAATAACCGTGTGGCCAAGATGAATATCAGGAGCGGTTGGGTCGGCACCGAGTTTAATTTTTAACGGGCGACCTTCTTTCAACTTCTCCAGTAGATCCGCTTCGAGTAATATCTCGTCGGTGCCACGTTTTATTTCTGCTAATGCTTGCTCTAAATCAGCCATATCGGCGCTTACTCCTGGGAGCCTAATCAAAAAAATATGGGCACTCATGTTACTTGTTAGCAAGCACAAATGAAAGTGTGTACACTAAAGGGATCAATAAGAAAGAGTGAATTTGGTATCAAGGTCAATGGGAAAGGTTATAACTTTATTTAAATTACTGCCAAAATTACATCAAATGCTCTTGTGCGGTTTAGTTTTTGTCACGCTAATCATTATTTTTTTGCCGTCCGATGATGTGCAAGCGTCCAAGCAAACGCCATCAGCAAATGGCGAATATGACGTTAATACCCGTTATGACGTGCCGCTGGCTTTTAGAAAACCAACACCACCATCGGCAGCGATGAGCGAGTCGACCCCGACTGAGCGCAATAACACCCGTATAGCCACTCACATAGAGAACGGTCTCGAACAAACCAATAAGCAGCCACTCGCTCAAGCGTCTGAGAAGCCCCTTGCTGCCATTGCTGTTACGCCAACATTAAACGAAAAACGTTTCCAAGTTAAAAGTGGCGATACTCTAGCAGCACTGTTTACTCGTGCAGGCTTAACGGCAAAAGATGTCTATGATGTCACCCAGCTCCCTAAAGCTAAAAAAAATCTACTGAAAATCATGCCTGGCGATAATTTAGTTATTGCTAAAAGTGAAGACGGCAAACTGGTTCAACTTAGGTATCATCTCGACAAAATCACCACCCTAATCGTTGATAATGCCCCAAGCGGTTATCAAGAGCACATTGTCACTAAAAAGGTTGAAGCGCGCTCTAAATTTGCCAGTGCGACCATTGAGAATAACTTCTGGAATGCAGGAGTTAACGCAGGACTGACGCCAAATCAAATCATGCAGCTAGCCACCATTTTCGGCTGGGATGTCGATTTTGCCTTAGATCTTCGTAAAGGCGATCAGTTTGCGATGATCTTTGAAGAAGAGTATGCCGATGGCGAGTTCTTAAAAAACGGTAATATTCTGGCGGCCGAATTTACCAACCAAGGCGATCGCTATACCGCAGTTAGGTATAAAGACGGTACCTACTACTCAGAAGAGGGCCGCAGCATGCGTAAAGCCTTCTTGCGCTCCCCGGTGGACTTTAAATATGTCAGCTCAAGCTTCAACCCCCGTAGACTGCATCCAGTAACGGGCCAGGTTAAGGCCCACCGAGGTGTTGATTACGTTGCCGCTGTTGGAACTCCGATTAAAGCGGCGGGTAACGGCCGAGTTATTAAGTCTAGTTATAATAAATACAATGGTAACTATGTGTTTATTAAGCATAACGATACCTATACCACCAAGTATCTTCATCTGACCAAGCGTAATGTAAAAACCGGACAATCAGTTAAGCAGGGGCAGATTATTGGTACCCTTGGCTCCACAGGCCGGGTAACAGGCCCACATCTTCACTATGAATTTATCGTTAACGGCGTTCACCGCAATCCTCGCACCATTAAGTTGCCTAAATCTGAGCCTATCGCAAAGAAAGAAAAGGCCCAATTTGCTACGCTTAGTAAGACAATGATGGCAGAGCTTGAACATAACAAACAGGTACAGATTGCAGCGCATTAGCGCTGCTGTTCTCTTTAGCACTGCCAGCGTTTTTTCGTTGCTGGCAACAAGTACCCATTAGGTTTATAGGTCCAATACGATGAATAACAGTTATTACATAGGCTTGATGTCGGGCACCAGTATGGACGGCGTTGATGCGGTTCTAGTGAACTTTGACCATGACCAGCCAAGCCTTATTGCAACTCATACAGAAGAGTTACCCCGTGCTTTACTCAGTAGCCTACAAAAGCTTTGCCTACCGGGTAACGATGAAATAAACCGCCTTGGTCACCTCGACCGCACGATGGGAAAACTATTCGCCAAGGCCGTCAATGCATTGCTTGAAAAAGCCAACGTCGATAAGTCGCAGGTCATTGCCATCGGTAGCCATGGGCAAACCGTACGCCACATGCCTAATCTTGAAATGGGCTTCACCCTACAGATCGCCGATCCTAATACTATTGCTGTTGAAACTGGCATAAATGTGATTGCTGACTTTAGGCGTAAAGATGTGGCTCTTGGTGGCCAGGGTGCACCTTTAGTGCCCGCTTTTCATCAACACGTGTTTGCTAGCCCAAACCACCCACGCATTATCCTCAATATCGGCGGCATTGCTAATGTGACGTTCTTGCCGGGTAACACTCAAGATGTCACCGGTTTTGATACAGGT
This sequence comes from Shewanella sp. 0m-6, assembly GCF_052977325.1. Lineage (NCBI taxonomy): Bacteria > Pseudomonadati > Pseudomonadota > Gammaproteobacteria > Alteromonadales > Shewanellaceae > Shewanella > Shewanella sp. 0m-6. The sequence goes on along the minus strand of NZ_JBRIMD010000008.1, from coordinate 30,405 downwards.
CCGGGTAATGGCTTAAGTGATGCCTGGATCCAGCATCAGCTTGGACAACCCTTTGATAAAGATGGCGAGTGGGCAAAGTCAGGAACCACGGATCAACAGATGCTGCAGCATCTACTGTCACACCCCTACTTTGCGCTTGCAGCGCCTAAAAGTACCGGGCGAGAGCTATTTAACCAAGCCTGGGCCGAACAGCAATTATCTGAATTTGGTCATTTAACTGAAGCCGATATTCAATCTACCCTGCTTGATTTAACCTGTTACAGCATCGCCAATGACGCTTTATTGTTATCAGATAATGCTGAGCTCTATGTCTGTGGCGGCGGAGCCTATAATTGCGAGTTAATGCACCGCTTACGCAAGCTGCTCCCCAATTACAAGGTGGTCACGACCGCAGAGCTAGGTATGGACCCACAATGGGTTGAAGCCATTGCTTTTGCTTGGCTGGCGATGAGACACCACAATGGTTTACCGGGCAACTTACCTGCGGTGACCGGCGCCTCTAGAGAAGCAATACTAGGCTCTTTCCACCCTGCAGATTAATCTATTATCCTATAAAGTTAGCGAATAGAATTAGTCTATACAATTAGCCAGTACGCTCATCTGTACTGGCTATCCTTACTGCAAAAAAACGACTTAATGTTATTTTTAATCTGCCTGCAATTCAATTTAATACAGTAACTTATGCTGTAGCTTTATCACATCACGCTTGTAGTTTTGCGATAAGGTCATCAGCAAGCTGTTATTACTGCTGATATAAGTCATCGCTCCTGAGCGTGGAATACTGCCCGATGGTAACTTCAAAATAGGCGTGATAAGCCCAGTATTGAATCGCCAAAAATTAATGAGCTGAAATCCACTACGACTCTTTCTAAAATAAACCCCTTTATCGGTTGCGACCCAGTTATAGCCTTCTCCGAAATGATTGGCACTGATCAGCTCGTTTAACTCACCAGGATTTGTCAGCGACAGCATCCACAGGCCGTTTTTACCAAGCTGGGTAAAGACTAATTTATCTTCTGCTATCATCTTGCCTAAACGCATATCGATTGGGCTTATCACCTGAGGTAAACGGTTATCAAGATAGAACTCAGTGATGCCATCTTTACTGCTTGCCAGCACCATATCATCATTCCAGCCCCAACTTGGACGGTTATGATCAAGGTACGGCGTCGCAAGAATGCTGATATTAGAGGTATTCATATCTAACACATGAATTTTATTGCCCTCATTTTTATCATCCGGTGCTAAAAAGGCCACCTTAGTGCCATCATGGGACCAGCTTGGATAAGCCACGCGGCGCTTGAGGTCTGTATGTTGCCGCCTTTGATTACCGTCTGCGTCGCTGCTCCAGATCTCGTTAAAGCCAGTTTCATTCGACACATAGACAATACGCTTAGTGATGGGTGAGTAATCAGGATTACGATAGCTGTATTCAACTTGTAACAGTGGAAAGGTTGCTGTGGGAATCGATTGTTCTAGTGCAAACGAAGCCACCTGATAGTCGCGCATATAGTTGGAGTAGACCAGCTCATCACTATGAGGGATTGATCGCGGGTAGCTCATACCTTCCACATCTAACGGCAAGATCTGTTTATTATCAATGCCCACTATATAGCCATTTCTGACCCCTGAATTTTCTGTGCTAAAAATCAGGCGCTCACTATCTTGATGCCAACTCAGGCCACGAATATCTTCCAAGCCATAAGTTAAGCGTTGCTCCTCGCCTGTTTGGGTATGTAGTATAAAGATATCTTCCGAAATGTTACCAAATCGGCGCGCAACAGCGAGCCAACTGCCATCGGGACTAAAGGCCACATCTCGGTCTCGGTAGCTGCAATTCTCAGTACAAGATAAGCGTTTAGGCTCTTCGCCTTGGGTGAGTAGAGACAACTCATAAAGACCCGAACCAAATCCCTCTCCCCCGTCCCAGATATACACTAGGCGACCACCGTCTGGAGCAATATCGATAGCCGAACTATAGGTGTAACAATCACCGAGTTTACGAGCTTCATTACTGTCTAAGTCAAGCTGAGTCAAATAACACTTATCCTCACTGCGATGCTCTGAACCATAATACAGCGCGCTGCCAGTAGCACTCCAAACAGCTCTAATTTCTGCTGTTTTTGTTGAAGTCAGTCGTTTTGGCGTTTCGGTAGGATTTTGCAGATCTTTAAGATAAAGGCTGGCGTATTTGTTATTACCACGACTGCCATACACTAGCCAACGACCATCGGGGGAAACCGCAGGGTAAAGCTCAGATCCCGCAGCAGAGGTTAAATTTTGCTTAACTGTCGGCACGTATCGAATACTGTCTTGATATAAATGATAGCCCCAAGATATTGCTATTAAAGCTAAAACTAGCCCACCAGCAAATGCCAACCTTTGATTAAACTGGGTTAAACGGCTAATCTTCAATTGAGCCTGTAAAAACAGGTCTAGCTCATCGACTAAGTCAGCATCGCTAAACTGGGGCTCAAGCAACAAACGGTAGCCCATCTTACGTACAGTCTCTATAACTTGCTCACTATCACTGCTTTGAACACTGCCTTGATTAAGCTGTTTTCGTAGATGCCAGATAGCATTAGTTAATGCTTTACTGCCAACATAGCTATTACCTTCCCAAATATTGTCTATTAGCTCTTCTCGAGTAACCACTTTAGGGTATTGCCGAGCAAGATAGCTTAATACTTCAATAAATTTTGGCTGAATGGAGACTTTGTTTGAAGGTTCGTCAGTCAATGCCGCATCAAAAAAATTAAGACTGTTATCGCTAGGGTTAACCTCACAAAGTCCTAATCTAAAAATGGCCTCTTTTTTTATTTCTCTCATTAATACTCCTGCTACCGCTCATATTTCTGTCATCAACAATCTCAAACCCGACCTAAAATTCACATCTATTCAACATAGATATTGCGATAACAACAGCACCAAAATACACACTAAGCCAGTGAAAGTAAAAACAATAGAGATTAAATAGACATATAAACAACAAATAAACGACCCAACATCGATTGCCGTTCACTTACAAATTAATTACAAATGGTTGCAGTTGATAACCAGCAGTAGATAAATTGGAAAATCGACAGTATTCATCCCTGGAATGACGCGTTTAAATCATCTGAGATTTTACAAAAAAATGATTAACGTGTTTGGGAAAATTATAAAAATAAGGACTGCAATCAATGAAATCGAAGATGAAACCTAAGATGAAACTTTCAGCATTAAGCCTGGCCATCAGTATGGCCGCGCTAACACCATCAACTTTATTCGCGGCTGAAGCCGCAGATAAGAAAGCAGCAGATCAAGAGATGGAAAAAATTGAGGTAACAGGATCACGTATTAAACGTGCTGATTTCGAAGGTGTCCTGCCTGTTACTGTTATTACAGCCGACGACATTGCCAACAGCGGTCTTAACTCTATTTCAGAAGTACTGCAATCATCTGTCGCTAACACTGGTGGTTCACTTAATGGTGAGAGCGATGGTTTCACAGACAGTGCTAGCTCAGTTAACCTACGTGGTATGGGCGCCAACAGAACCTTGGTTCTTATCAACAGCCGCCGTCAAGCCTCTTTCCCAAGCGCTGCAGGTGGCACCTCAAACTTTGTTGATGTATCAGACATTCCTACAGCAGCAGTAGAACGCATCGAAATTCTAACCGGTGGTGCATCGGCAATTTATGGTTCAGATGCCGTTGGTGGTGTAGTCAATATTATTCTGAAAAAAGAGTACGAAGGCGCGAAAGTTTCAGCTAAATATAATGATCCAACTCAAGGCGGTGGTGAGCAACTCGATCTGTCTTACCTGCAGGGCTTTAATACCGATAAGAGCCAGACGCTATTAATTCTTGAATACAAGAAAGTAGAGTCAATTCAAACCTACCAACGTGATGAGCTTTACAGCCCAGCTTACTATGAAGATGAAGACGGTGACCTTCGCTGGGGCGCTGGCCCATATGGTGACGCTTCAGCATCTAGCTGGGCTTCATGGGTTCGTGACTACGGTAAAGTGTATACCAGCGACAAATATAGCCCTGTCGATGAAGCACAATGCACCAACCTATTTGGTGATAAAGGCATCTACACTCCAGCGGGTTCTTACGATTGTTACTATGACAAATATGCTGACCGCGGCCTGCAATCTGCTTATGACCGCGTAAACTTAGTTTTAAACTCTACTTACGACTTAAATGATGATTGGCAGCTTTACGGCATGATCAACGCATCATACAAAGAAGCCACCAAGTACAAAGATGAAAAAGGTTTCGGTGCATACATATATGAAGACGAAGCCACTGGTGCAATGAGCTACGACAAGTACGAATTTGACGATTACAACAAATTCCAGATGCGTCGCCGTATGGAGGAGTTTGACGGTCCACGTACTTACGATACCCAAAATACTAAGGCATCTGTCTCATTTGGCGCTGACGGTAATATTGGTGATTATGAGTTAGATATCTCCTGGTCAAGCAGCTACAACAAGTACGAGAAGCAAAATCATCATATGGTGAAAGCGGATGCACTGCTAGACATTGTCACTTTCGACCCAAATGACACAGATGCTGCTAAGTGGTACCCAAATAATCAGCTTACGACCGAGCAAGCGAATATGCTTATTGGTGATTCGACTAAAAATTCAGACTCTAGTATGCACCAGTTCCAGGCAGTGTTTGCCGGAGACTTAATGGAGTTACCGGCCGGAACCGCAGGCTTTGCAACTACAGCCGAGTGGGCACGTGAAAGCTATGAAGATACCCTAGATGAAGTGACTTCAAGCGGCGGTTATATCGGTATGGGTGGTACCGGTGGTAAGGGCGACCGTGACCGCGTCGCTGTAGCGGGTGAGTTACAGATCCCACTACTGGCTAATATGACGGGGGTTAGGTCTCTAGACCTATCTGCAGCACTGCGTTACGACCAATATTTAGATGATTCAGATGTAGGCGGCGCAACCACGCCACAAGTAGGCCTATCATACCGTCCGATTGATGAAGTCATGGTTCGTGCCAACTGGGGTAAGAGCTTTAGAGCACCAGACATGCACCGTTTATACGCCGGCCTCACTCGAGCTTACGGTTCTACCTCATACCCGCATCCAACCATTCCAGATGAGGTCTATGAAGATAATTACAGCAGCATAAGCTCAGGTAATGTCAACCTTGAAGAGGAAAAGGGTGAATACTGGAACTTTGGTATTGTCGCCAACATAACCGACAATGCAGACATCACGGTTGACTGGTGGAACATCGAACTTGATGGAGCAGTAAAAACGATCTCAACCGATGAGATGTTAGACGACGAAGCCAAGTATAAGCAAACAGGCAACTACACTAGCTGTGACCAAATGGATGTTGTCGGTTACCTAACAGAACTCGATGATGATGATATTGAGAACATCTCTTGTATGCGTAAAGGTCCAATCAACAGTGCTTATGAGGCATCTGAAGGTATTGATACTAGCTTTAACTACCAATTCCCAGAAACTGCTATTGGTGACTTCAAGTTTAAAGTTGCTGCCTCTTACCTAATTAAGAAAGAGTACCAGGAGCGCGTCGATAGCGAAATTGAAGAGCAAACAGAGACCGATTACTTCCCTAAGTGGAAAGGTAATGCGAGCCTAAGTTGGAATTATGAAGACTTCAGTGCAACGGTTGCTTACTACTACACTGGTGAAGCAAAAGGAACTGACACCTTTACCCTTATCGATGCCGATGGCGAAGAGTATGAGGAAGATGATTACACTGATACGCTAGATGCTTATCAAGTCGTCAACATTACCTTGAGCTACTACGCACCTTGGAGAGGTCGATTCACGGCAGGTGTTAAAAACCTAACCGATGAAATGCCACCTTTGTACGATGAGCGTAACGACAAGCATAATGACTGGCCTTTCTATGAAGATGACAACAGCAGCTACTCAAACGTTGGCCGTAGTCTGTTCATTGGTTACTCTCAGAAGTTTTAATCTCGTAGATATATAAACAAGTAGTTACCCAAACGACTTGAAGTTGTGTCTTCAGGTTGTTTGGACGTAAACCTCCCTTTTATGACGAGAAATAAGCGCCCAATGTTGGGCGCTTATCTTTATCGCCACGAACATCGTCACTATCCCTATTATCAGGAGATAAGAATGTCTCTAAACCCGCTCTTAATGAATGCCCTGATAGCCATTTGCAGCCTGCTATTATTCAGTTCAAATGCGTTGAGCAATAGCTATCAATTACCGAGTCAGGCACTGCAAAATGTAGTTGAGCAAACTAAAAATGTAAGTACTCGCTTATCTCAAGACAAACAATGGCTGGCGGTACTGACCCCAAGAAAACATTTATCAATTCAAGCACTGTCGCGCAGCGAGCGAAAACTCGCAGGCCTTAGAGTGTCTACGGCTCAACTCACACCTAGCCGAGTTAAATATAGCTATATCGCTATATCGCTTATCAATATTGCTAAGCAAGGCGCCGCAATAAAACCTATTAAGATTCATTTACCCAAGGGGATGCAAGCTGCCAGTGTGAACTTTTCGCCAGATAGCCGCTACTTAAGCTACATTGGCCTTACTCAAGCCGGCGCGAATATCTATGTTTACGACATCAAAAATGGCCACAGCCACAAACTAACGAGTCAGCGCCTCAATGCCACTTTAGGGCTTAAGTACATCTGGCAAAATGACAGTAAGGGAGTGTTTACTAACTTAGCTGTCACAGCCTCCTTGTTAGAATCAGAACACACGCCTATCGCGCCCAACATAAGCGAAACCTCTGGGCAAAAAGCGCCTCGTAGAACCTATCAAGATCTATTGCAAAACCCTCAGGATGAGGCTGAGTTCTCAGCATTAACCACCAGCCAACTGAGTTTTATCGCCCTTGATGGCAAGATCACTCCAATCGGCAAACCCGCCATCAATATTAGCTATAGCTTGTCGCCTGATGATCAATACCTGATCGTGAAGCGGATTTCTGCACCTTTCTCCTATATGGTGAAATATTACGATTTTGCGCAAACGGTTGAGCTGTTTAATCGCGCAGGAGAACAACTGCAAACCCTTGCCAAATTAGAGAGCAGTGAATATCGACCACCGGGCAGTGACTCAGTGCGAAAAGGGCTACGCATGATCCATTGGCGCAGCGATAAACCCAGCAGTCTCGCCTTTGTTAAAGCCTTAGATAAAGGTGATAGCCGCATAAAAACCGCTTATCGTGATGAGCTGCTTCAGCTTGAGGCGCCCTTTACTCAACCAGCAATAGCATTAACTAAAACGCCATGGCGCATAAGTAAGATACAGTGGGCAGAGCAAAACATGGCACTTATCACAGAGCGCCAATCAGATAAAAAACAGATGCGAGTAAGTCTTTTAGATACCTCAAAAGCCAGTGATAACTCACTCGCGCTTTGGTACCAAAAGGCAATTCGCGACACTTATAAAGACCCAGGCCAATTGTATCGACAGACTGCAAAACTCAATGGTCAAAGCTTAGGCCGAGTTATCAAGCTGCATAATAACGGACTGCTACATTATGGTTTAGGGGCATCCCCTGAGGGTTACCAGCCATTTTTAAAGTCATCCCCCCTCGTTATTGATAAAACATCATTGGCAATCAATGATTCAACAACGCTGTGGCAGTCATCACCTCTACAGCTAGAAAGCATCAAATATATTGTCAACCTCAAACCACTAACACTTATCATTAGCAGGCAAACCGCTGATACGCCGTCCCACCTAGTAATGCTTAATGTCGACTCGGGGCGCGAGCAGCTACTGTACCAAAATCAAAATAAACTAAACGCCTACCAAGGCATGAGCAGGCAACTGATTAATTACCATCGGGAAGACGGCCTCCCCTTATCTGGCGTACTTTATCTCCCTGCTGGCTATAGCAAAGATGACGGTCCTTTGCCGGTACTCATGTGGGCTTACCCACGTGAATACAAAAATGCAGAGGTCGCCAGCCAGATCAACTACTCGCCCAATCAATATAACCAGATTAGCCCTAAAGGCCCGGTGCCTTTCGTGGCTAAGGGGTTTGCGGTTTTCGATAAGGTTGCCATGCCGATAGTCGGTGAGGGGAATGAAAAACCTAATGACAGTTTCCGTCATCAATTAGTCGCCAACGCTAGCGCCGCCATTGATACCTTGGTCGAGATGGGAGTAGCTGACAGAGAACGGGTGGCTATCGGCGGACACTCTTACGGCGCCTTTATGGTCGCAAACCTGCTTGCGCATTCAGATTTATTTGCTGCTGGTATCGCTCGAAGTGGTGCCTATAATCGCACCTTAACGCCATTTGGCTTTCAACATGAGAAACGTAATTTCTGGGAAGCCCCTAGCCTATATCAACAAATATCACCTTTTACCCATGCAGATAAAATCGATGAACCACTGCTATTGATGCATGGTGAAATGGACTCAAACTCTGGCACCTACCCAATGCAATCGGCAAGACTATTTAAAGCGATCAGAGGACTCGGTGGCCAAGCACGATTAGTGACTCTGCCTTATGAAAGTCATAGTTATAAGGCCAAGGAGTCGATCATGCACATGCTTTGGGAGCAAGAGAGTTGGCTTGAGCAACACCTTAAAACAACCGAGCTTGTCAGGGGCAGTGAAGCCTTTAACAAGGCCAAGCCCGCTCCAACACACGTTACGTTTCATTAAGCCCCCCGAGTTTGACTCATTTGTAATTACTGACTCAAACACGGACTCACGATAAAGATAGGGATAATTGCCCGGCTTATTAAGCCGAGCAGCCCATACCGATTGGCTAATAAACAAACCCTTGTTAACCACTCAAAGTCTTGCTGTCTATCAAGGCGTTGAGTGGGACTTCAATGCAGCAATATATTTAGCCACGTCTTCTCTTTTTTTAGGATAAGCAGACTATGACTTGTTTAGATACCGCTCTACGAATATCGGCAATTTGTTCAAGCGTCATTTATGGCGCCCTGTTTAGTTCAGTCACAATGGCACAAACCGATGACCCATTTGCTCCTGTCATAGCCGCAGAGTACTTACCCAAGAATATTATCTACCTGATTGGTGATGGTATGGGACCTGCGTATACCACAGCCTACCGTTACTATAACGACAACCCTCAAACCCAAAGAGTCGAGAAGACTATTTTCGACCAACTGTTAGTTGGCATGTCGAGCACTTATCCTGACGATGACACTGTTGTCACCGACTCTGCAGCGGCTGCGACGGCGCTCGCAACCAGCAACAAAACCTACAACGGTGCGATTTCGGTTGACCAGCAACACAGCAATTTCCCTACTCTGCTAGAAATGGCAAAATCCCAAGGGAAAACCACTGCGGTAGTGGTCACCTCGCAAATTAATCACGCCACTCCAGCAAGTTTTCTCGCTCATAATGAAAGCCGCCGTAACTACGACCAGATAGCCGACAGTTACTTGAGTAACCTTATAGATAAAAGACCCGTGGCCGATCTTATGCTCGGTGGAGGTACGCAATACTTTGTACGTGATGACAAAGACCTCACCCAAGAGTTTCAAGAGTACGGCTACCAATACATAGACAAACTCAGCGACTTAAATAGCATCGAAGGTTTACCTGCCTTAGGCTTATTTGCACCAAAAGGCTTACCTGCCGCCATTGAAAGTGAAGATCCGCTGAGACTCACAACCATGACACGTAAAGCCTTAAGCCTTTTGTCCGCAAAAGGTGCCCCGTTTGTCATGATGGTTGAGGCAAGCCAAATAGATTGGTGTGGTCACAGTAACGATATCGCCTGCGCGATGAATGAAATGGATGACTTTGCCAACACACTAAGCCTGGTTAAACGCTATGTCGATAATCACCCAGATACTTTATTGGTCGCGACAGCGGACCATTCTACAGGCGGCCTGACATTAGGCACCGACGGCACCTATCAATGGAAAGGCCAATTGCTGCATCAAGTACATAGCTTACCAAGCACGATGGCCAAACTCATCATTGCCAGCCCCGATGTATTAAATGACTTAGCCGCATTTAGCACGTTTTTACGACCCCATATCAGTATTGCTATCGAAGATAAAAAAATAGACGGGCTAAGAAAAAAGCTTAACTCTCGCTTATCTCACTACAAGCATGAAAAGCAAATAACTGACGACCTTAAACAAGCAATTGATAAGCTGACCTATACTGGATGGACAACAGGGGGCCACGACGCCATCGATGTACCCATTTACGCTTACGGTAAAGGCGCACTGTACTTTAGAGGCCATAAAGACAATACCGAAATTGCCGCGACGCTTATTCAGATGGTGCAAGATGAGCGTTACAAGGTTAATTAGTCTGTCTTATCTGCATTATAATGATGAGTCATTGGCATTGTCAGATAATAAAATTCACTTTTTAGCTATTTACTTAACCCTTTATTTAGGACAACTTAAAGTAACAAAGTCTTATTTTAAAAGTCGACAAGCTATTTACAACAAATAGAGTCGGCTTAAAACACAAGGAACAGTTATATGAATATGACTCAAAAAATGACGGCTGAATTCATCGGCACGCTTTGGCTTGTCTTAGGTGGCTGTGGTAGCGCCGTCTTAGCCGCAACTTTCCCCGAAGTGGGTATTGGTTTTCTAGGTGTTGCGTTTGCATTCGGCTTAACAGTGCTGACGATGGCATTTGCCATTGGTCATATTTCGGGATGTCATTTAAACCCCGCGGTCTCTGTTGGACTCTGGGCTGGTGGGCGTTTTCCTGCATCAGAATTACTCCCCTATATTATCGCTCAGGTTGCCGGAGGTATCGTTGGCGCAGGTATTTTGTATCTTATCGCCTCAGGTCAAGATGGCTTTAACCTATCGGCTGGCTTTGCCTCAAACGGCTATGGCGACCGATCACCTGGGGGCTACAGTTTAACCGCGGCACTCATTTGTGAAATCGTGATGACGTTATTTTTCCTACTGATAATTCTTGGCGCTACAGATGCTCGCGCGCCAAAAGGCTTTGCCCCTATTGCTATTGGCTTAGGGCTCACCCTTATCCACCTAATCAGTATCCCGGTTACAAACACCTCGGTAAATCCCGCTCGAAGTACTGCTCCAGCGTTATTTGTTGGCGAAGCCGCACTGTCTCAACTGTGGTTGTTTTGGGTTGCCCCTATAATTGGAGCGATCATCGCTGGCATGATTTACAAAATATTCGATGCTAAAAAATAGCAAGCGCTAAAGAAAACAGAGCCTAAATCGGCTCTGTTTTCTTTTTCAATAGTCAGCTTGGTGCTATTATCCCTTTAATCGGCGCGTTCTCCTTGTTTCAAGGCTCGCCACATTTTAAATAAAGAGATGTAAACCATGAAAAACAAAAGCCTAAAGCAAATTACTGAAATGACGCCAGAATCTCGCTATGACTATCTTGTTGAGCAAGCAAAAGAGCACAACACACTGTGGTCATTACAAGATTTAGACGGCTGCGTAATGCTGACTACTGAAGAGGAAGATTGTATTCCGATGTGGCCAACTGAAGAAGCTGCCGCACTTTGGGCTGTTGATGACTGGAAAGATTGCCAGGCGTTATCGATCCCAGTTGATGAGTGGTTAGAGCGTTGGGTTCCTGGTATGCAAGACGACGACCTCTTCGTTGCTATTTTCCCAGTACAAGATGATTTAGGTGTGGTGATCCCACCACACGAGCTTGAAGAGCGTCTAACGCCTAAAAAGCGTCACTAATCATAAGACCGCTTATGGTAAGCCATTTAGGCTTACCATTTTTACGCTTTTATCTGCTCATAAAACGATAAAGAGAATAAAAAGTGGATACCAAACCCCCTGCACGCTCTATCGCTGATTCAGCAATACAATCAGCAACACAATGCGATATTAGCTCAACCACAGACTCCCCCCCTGCGACGCAAAGTGGACTATCTGCAACAAAAGTCACCATGCCCAAACGCCTCATTGCCCTACTCATATTTTTTGTGATGATCTCCGTGAGCGGGTTAATAGCAAAACAAGGCGTACTGTTTTGTATCCTGACCTTATTTATAGTGTTAGCCATCATAGGTAAGCAAAAAGCGGGACTTATCATGCTTAGGGTCTACACCTCATTGCAGCTCGCCGTTGTCAGCATACTACCTCTTGTGCTTTACGATCCTGACAACCTCGCAGCATCAGGACCATCAAGCTTTGCCATTGGCAGCTTCAAGGCACAGCTCCCAGACTGGCTGATATTTGGCATACTCATTTTATTAGCGATTGTGCAGGTATGGATTGCATTTACAACTAAGGTGGGACGCTACTTTAATCGAGAGATGAACCTCAACATTATGCGTTAACGCGACTTACAGATATAAAAATTACAGATAAGAAAAATTACAGATAAGAAAAAGCCGTCATTAGACGGCTTCTTTATATCTCGAGCTTCTACTCAATCAATTAGATTAAACAGAAAAACTCGCGCCACAACCACATGTGGTGGTCGCGTTTGGATTCTTAACAAAGAAGCGAGAACCTTCAAGGCCTGAAGTGTAATCCACTTCACCACCAACAAGATATTGCAGGCTCATTGGATCGACAACCAACTGAACACCTTGCTTCTCGACTGTAAAGTCACCGTCGTTTACTTTCTCATCGAACGTAAAGCCATACTGGAAACCAGAGCAACCGCCACCTGTTACGTATACACGTAGCTTAAGTGCGTCATTTTCTTCCTCTTCTAGCAAGGTTTTTACTTTTGAAGCCGCCGCATCGGTAAAGCGAATTGGCAAAGCATCTTCAGCTTGTTCAGTCATTACTACCTCTTAGATCTGTTTGCTGTGCAGAATTATCTAATACCTGACCATTTTGTTCAAGTATTATGCCCTGTTCTTTTTCATCCACAAGTAAATCTTGTGCATTATACTCTTGTTCCGTTTGTGAACCTTTGGTCCAACGGCTCGCAGGCACGATGACTTTGGCCTTCACTCTAGACAAGCTAAAGCCTTCAGGCAATGTAAATTCCCCTTCTAATACCTGAAAATACCTAAATTTGAATTTAAACGAGGCATCAGTCAAATCCGACAATTTTAGGGTAAGGGTTTTACCGTCTTGTAAGCCGATTAACGTCACTTCACTGCGACCCGATAACGAGCGCTTACGCTTCTCTAACTGTGTCAGTACCAATTTAATTCGATATTGACGTGGCTCAAGGCTTGGCTCAATCTCTAATGCATTAATCGCGACACCGTCAGCGATATTTTCCGGCGCCATCACACTACGATAAAATGCCAGTTCACGCTCCAGCTCATTTTGTTTCACATTTTGCTCAACAAACATTGTCTGCATGTTATTGTTAGCTTCACGCTCTAATGCTAGTTCGATATTACGTGCAGCCAAGGTTTGTGCTTGTTGCTGCAATTGCAGAATATACTGCTCTGATTTATCAGCCTTAACCTCAGCTTTAGGCAGGTAGTGCAGTTTTGCAACATCATAACTGAGCGCACCTAAAGCAAAGGACACCAGTAATAAAAGCAGTAAATAAACACTTGAGGGTCTAATTTGTCGTTCAATCACTTGCAAGCGATCGAGCCAACGATGATAATTTGGCATTAAGTAACAGCCCCTTAATAAAAAATCTCACATTTAACTATCAATGTGACAAACATACATTTTGGAAATTTCTGTGCATCAAACAATTGTTAAGAAGCGAGAGCAATTTCAAAAGTACCTACATACCGACCTTAAAGACACGCTGTCGCAAGCTAAGGTCAGTGTACAGTTATGTTTGCTCGCATTGCTATTTGCACTATTTGCGTCCGGCATCATTCTTCTTTTTAGATTATTACTGCTTTGGTGTGACACCTTCACCAAAACTCAGGTGATGAATTTTACGGATATCATCGATGACTGGCGAGTACTATTACCGCTTTTAGGCTCATTTTTAATCTGGGGTGTCGCAAAAATGGGATCTCAGCGTTATAAACGTATGGGCATCGCCTATGTGATCCACAGAGTTAAACTGCATTACGGCAAAATTCCACTGCAGTCTGCCCCTGGTCAATTCTTTCAAGCTCTGTTTGCGCTTGCGACTAATTTCTCTGTCGGTAGAGAAGGTCCTGCTATTCATTTAGGCGCGGTGAGCGCTAGTGTACTCGCCGAAAAATTTAAACTGCCAGACAACAGCGTAAGGGTGATGTGTGCCAGTGGTATAGCAGCAGGTATTGCCGCCATTTTTAACGCGCCTTTGGCCGCTGTCATATTTGTATTTGAAGTGGTGCTCAGAGAATACAAAATCCATTACTTCTTCCCCATTATGCTCTCTGCCATTTGCGGCGCACTCAGCAGCCGACTGGTGTTTGGTGATGTACATGAATTCGAGCAGATTGGCGTAGCAGTGATCCCCTTAAGCCAATATCCACTGCTGGCAGTATTTGGAGTAATACTTGGCTGCATCGCCGCATTTTTCAACGCAAGTCTTCTTAAAGTGACGGCTATCGGACAACACTGGCCGCTAATTAACCGCTTACTGCTTGCTGGAGCTGTCACTACATTAGTCGGTTTAGTACTACCACAAGCGATTGGTAGCGGTGAGCTCGCCATTGCAGAGACCATTAACCAACATCCCAGCATTCTATTTTTAAGTGCGATTTTAATCGGTAAAATCATTGCGACCATTGCCGCTATCGGCCTTGGGATCCCAGGCGGACTGATTGGCCCTCTTTATGGAATTGGCGCACTACTTGGCACCATACTGGCTTTAGTCTGTTCGCTAATGTTCCCAAGTATTGCACCCTATATTGGCCTCTATACTATTATCGGCATGACGGGCATGATGGGCGTCTGTTTAAGTGCGCCACTAGCGGCGCTTGTGGCATTAATAGAGCTGACCAACAACGCCTCAATTATTTTGCCCTCAATGTTTGTGGTGATCCCAGCCTTCTTGATTGCTCATCAAGGCTTTAATACTAAGTCCATTTTTTTTAAGCAGCTTGAAATAATGGGCTTAGGTTATAAAGTCGCACCGGTAAACCTTGGGTTGCAAAAAGTGGGCGTCAGGCACTTAATGGATAAACGCTTCGTCATCGTTTACGACAATCAAGAGCTTTTATTAGAGGTACTTAAGCGCGCCGAAGGCCGCTCTGTATTAGTTCGCAATGCTCAAGGTATTGTAGAAATGTTGCAGCTAGAGCTACAGGTACAAGATGATGCAAGCGCGTTAACGCGTCACCCAATTCAGGGATTACCCGACACCTCAACGCTCAATGAAGTGTATGCGATTCTTTCAAAATACCGACGAGGCGAGGTCTACATCTACCAGCAAGAAAGCGACAATATTGTTGGGGTAATTAACTGGGGATCACTACAAAGAGAGATCCGTTCTGGTCAGGTGTAACCTTGTCCTAAACAGCTAGCTTATCAAGCCCCCTTATTTAGTGTGTAAAGCACAATATTGGACGAATTTACTGAATAACAGCGCCTCTAGACAATGGGCTAAATTCCCGTTAGGGGTTAAATAGTTCTGCATGTATCCTCTCAGCTCTTCATGCCATCAAGGGTTTTGAAACAAGTTACAACCCAAAGACAGCATCTTTAACATATAGGATTTAATCTCACTTTCACCTATGTTCGACAATTAATTGCAGCATATTTTCGGCTAATTAATTATCAGTAAAAGAGTAAAAAAACACCCCAACAGTTCCAAGCGATGCTACGCAGCTTTTCGACAAAACGCTCAAACATTCTACCGATTACAGATTAAAAACCAATCCCCAGCATCTACAACACCTGAGAACAATAAAGCAGCAACAATCAGCGAACAATTCCCGCCTCTTACACTTTCAGCCAACAATAGAAGTAAAAACCGACATTACGTGTATTTATTCGGCATTTTCACAACTTTTTAGATCTTTTTACAGGCTAAAGCTCACATTTCTCTGTATTTTCACGAACTCAAACGCTTTCTTTTACCAATAACGACAATGAAGTACTCGAAAGCATTGATATAAAAACGTTGCAAGGTCGTAACCTGGTGCTAGCACCAAGGAGTTATCTGCAAATAAGGTAAGGCGAGTTTACTGGGGCCGCTTAACCAAGAGTAAACAACATCTCCCGATAAGGGCACGCTATGAGTGTAATAAATAATAAATTAGCAGCGCTAGTTGTGCTCTCAGCATCAGTACTTGGCTTTAGCAGTCAAGCCGTTGCAGAGAACTATCAGCAGCTGCTCAACATGTGTATTGCTTGCCACGGAGTCGACGGTAGTAATGAATTCGACTCAATCCCTAACCTAAAGGGACAGAACGCGGCATACATGGTTGGACAACTAAAATACTTTAAAGCTGACAAACGCCAAGACAAGACGATGAGTAAAGTCGCTAAACTGTTAACCGAAGAACAGATGCAGGCAATGGCAGTTTATTTCAATACAGGTAAGGAACAAGATTAATGGCTATCGATAGACGTAATTTTTTAAAGGGCGCTGCGGCGACCTCAGTAACAGCCATGCTCCCGCTAAACTGGGCCTTTGCATCAAACCGCCCTGCCGGTATTGAGCCGTTAGACGTATCTGCGGTTAAGTGGAAGAATGTTGATGACTTACCAGGCCACTTTAAAGTACTTAACTCAAGCCCACTCAACGCATTCCCACCAGAGCATTTACTTGCGCCAGTTAAAACGCCAGCCGACGTAGCGTTTATTCGTTGGAACGGCCAGATGCCTGAGTTCGACAAGATAGATCCTGACACGTGGGAATTCACTGTTGATGGTGAGTCAATCGAAACACCTAAGACCTACACAATTGCTGAGCTTAAAAAGAAGTTCAAGACCCATACTCAACAACTTGTTCTAGAGTGTGGCGGTAACAGCCGTGAGAACTTCTATCCAAACGCTAAGGGTAACCAGTGGAGTAACACTGCGGTATTCTGTGCAGAGTGGACTGGTGTATTAATTAAAGACGTACTTGCTGACTGTGGCGTGAAAAGTGACGCAGTTTATACCGCTCACTATGGCGCAGATAAGCATATCAGCGGTAAAGGCGCAGCCATCTCTCGCGGTGTACCAATCGATGCAGCCATGAATGAAAATGGCATGATTGCATGGGGCATGAACGGCGAAGATATTCCATATATGCACGGTTACCCACTGCGTATCGTATTCGGTGGTCGTCCTGGTTCTGTTTCACAAAAATGTGCTACGGGTATGGGCGTGAGAGATCGCGTTCACGATGGTAAGAAAATGGGCGCACCTGCTTATCAAGTCCCTAAGCACCCTGTTGCACCTGGTGAAAAAGTTGATAACAAAGACTTTAAGATCATTGAAGAGATGATTGTTAAGTCATTGATTACTTCGCCGCAAACTGGTGGTGAAATGTCACTAGGCAAAACGCTTTCAGTAAGCGGTCATGCTTGGGCTGGTATGCGAGATGTCGCTAAAGTTGAAGTCAGTTACGACTACGGCACAACATGGCAAACAGCCGCGTTAACTAAGCCTGTAAACCCTACAGCATGGCAACAGTGGAATATTGACCTTAAGCTTCCACAGACTGGTTACTATGAGATTTGGGCTCGCGCAACGGACACTAAAGGCGATACTCAGCCTATGGTTCAGCCACAGTGGAACCCGAAAGGTTACCTATTTAACGGTTGTCACCGAGTGGCAATAAGGGTCGTATAATGACAAAGACTCTGTTTACGGCAGGCTTGCTTGCCTTAAGTAGCTTAATAGGGGTTCAGGCTGCCGATGCTGTGCCAGTTAAAAGCTACCCAGTAGATCCTGTATCAGGCCTTATCATGGCACCCGGCTGGGAAATGGTGGACCAACAATGTAACGCCTGCCATACCACCTTGATTATTCCGCAGAACAAAGGTAACCGCGAAGTTTGGCGCGATACCATTCAGTGGATGATTGATACCCAAGGCTTGTGGGATCTTTCTGATACATGGGATCCGGTACTCGACTACCTCTCAACTTATTATGATGAGACAGGTATCGATATGAAGATCTTTAGACGTAAGCCATTGGAGGCCGATCAAATGCCACCACTGCCAACATCAAGCAAGGAAGGTTAAGATGCGTAATCGTTTAATTAAACAAGTCTTAGCAACCAGCTTGATATGGGCAACGACAACGGTAGCCACTGTTCAGGCCGAGACAGATACATCCTTTAAAGATACCCTTGCATTGCAAGGACTCAAGCTTGAGTCAAGCGCACTGAACTATAAAGCGGATGCGAGCAAGGGGGAAGCGCTGGCTAGCCAACGCTGTATCGCTTGTCATGGTGATGCCATGCTTGGCATGATGAAGACCTATCCCGATCTTAAAGGTCAAAAAGCGGCTTACCTATTCAAGCAGTTAGTTGACTTTAAGCGTGGCGATCGCACGGATCCCTTAATGCAAGGGCAAGCAGGCATGCTTTCAGAAACTGAAATGAAAGATATTGCTTACTACTACTCGACGCAAACCGCCTCGGATTTAAGTCAGTAGCCTTAAGCGGTTGTCGAAACAAGCCTTAAGCGGTTGTTGCAATGAGCCACTAAAAAGCCCAGATAATACGATTATCTGGGCTTTTTATTAATACGTACTTCAGTTAAAAACAGTTGGATATGATTAGTACTATCCAGCGGCTGCTTGCACTCTAGCGGCTGCTCTACTTCGTCTCCCAATTAGCAGAAAAAGCATAAAAGCTTATTTACCCTCACCTACATCACATTGCTGATACTTAACAACTAACTATTAGCTGAAACCCAGCTAAAAGCCGGTACGTTTAATCTATCAATCAGATAGTTACGCAGTAACCCCCTACTTAAACCATCAGTTGATATTTTCAGTGATCGTTACTTGGAAGTTTACATCTAGTTAACAATGGAGGACGATAGCATTTAGATCGACTAAATTAACATTGGTGACTAATCCAAAATTTTCAACATAAAGGAGTGCGTATGCTTAAGAAGCCTCAAACACTTATCGCCCTTGCCGTGTTAGCCGCTTTATTGATTCTTTATGCAGCCAACTCCCAATTTAATCCTGAAAGCGGTATCGAAACGGTGACTAAACAACAAATGGATCCCCCCTTAGCCGATAAGCCATTAGCCACAGTTTCACAATCAGAAAAAGTCGTGTCACCGAGCGCGATACAAACTCCTGAAACATCAACTTCTGAAATACAAAACAAGAAAACCGTTGCTGCCGATCTTGCGACTGCAACAGGCTCTAGCGAAACCCAAACCAGCTTTACCAAAGTATCAGACAACCGACCGAAGAAAATGCCTAAAGACGTTGTAATCAACTCGCTAGATGAGTTAAGCGACTTATTTGATTCACTTAATTACAACACTCAAAGCTGGAGAGAAGGCAATAGGGAGGTACCTAGACTCACCTTTGAGTCAGTAAGAAAAGGTTGGGAAGAAACCACAAATAAAATCCCAGTACAACAGAAGAAAATGGTGTTTTTCCGCTTGCTTGCGCCGCTTATTCTCGTCGCAAATGAAAACATTTTATTAGAGCGCCGCCTGATTGAATCCGCTCCTTTAAATGATGCAGTGTTACAAAAAATTGCATTCAAATACAAGATAGTCAAAGACGAAGACACCCCGCTCACCGAACAGCAAAGGCAAACACTTCTAGAAGAGGTCGATATTATGCCGCCCTCATTAGTGTTAGCACAGGCTGCAGAGGAAAGCGGCTGGGCCACATCACGATTTACCGTTGAAGGTAATGCCTTTTTTGGGCAATGGGACTTCAGTGGCAAGGGGATGGTGCCCAAGCAGCAGCGTAAAGAGTTAGGGAATTACGGCTTGGCGCGTTTTGACACCCCACTGGCTTCGGTAGAAGGTTATATGCTCAACCTCAACACTAACAATGCCTATAAAAAGCTCAGAGAATTACGCGCTGGTTTACGCGCTGACAATAAACCGATCACAGGCTTAGAGCTTGCTGGAACCTTAGATAAATACTCAGAGCGAGGCCAAGCTTATATTGATGGAATCCGTCAGATGATCCGCTATAACAAGTTAGATCAAGTCGATGAAGCTTATTTAAGCGATGCCGCTCCACTCCACCTTATCTCTCGACCAGAGTAAATACATTCCAGGCAAGACAGCCCATAAACAAAAAGCCGTAAACAGTTCGTTTACGGCTTTTTCATTCACCTAAGAGCAAAGCGATTTAAATTCAGGCTTGGCTTTTACGTAAATAAGGCATTAACAGCAGCATAATACCGACGAGCAGGAATGGAATACTCAAAAGCTGACCAGCACTAAATGTCCACGTATCAGCATAGACCGCTTGCTTGACCTTAACCATCTCAATCAGGAAGCGTGAGCTAAACACTAATACTAAGAATAAGCCAAAGATGGCGCCATGCTTCTGCTTCATATCGGTCAGTTTATAGACTGCCCACAACAGAGCAAAAATAGACAGATAAGCTATCGCTTCATAAAGCTGCGCAGGATGGCGCGGCAACATATCGACACGTTCAAACACGATTGCCCAAGGCACAGTGCTTGGTAATCCCAAAATTTCAGAGTTTACAAAGTTTGCCATACGGACAAAGAAGCCAAAAATCGCTGTCGCGATGGCAAGGCGATCGAGTAAGAATAAGAAAGGTAACTTAACCTGACGCTGATAATAATACAGGGCTAAAATAGCCCCTAAACCGCCACCATGACTGGCAAGGCCTCCTTCCCAAATCGCCAATATTTTTAAGGGGTGACTAAAATAATAGGCTGGATCGTAGAACAAACAGTGAGCTAAGCGCGCGCCAACGATAATGCCAACAACACAATACATCAGCAAGTTGTCTAACGACTCTACGGGTAAGTTCTCTTTAATGTAGATACGCTTCATCACCTGAAAGCCAGACGCTATCGCAAGTGCAAATAAAATGCCGTACCAATGTACTTTTAACCCCATAAAGCTTATTGCTACGGGGTCTATATTCCAAATAAAGTGGTCCAAACTAAGCCTTCCAAATCAGTTGTTTTAAATCGAAAATATGATAACTCATGCGCAGTTTTACGCGTCAGCAAGCCTTTTGGCAAGGCTTAAGCAAAATTTGCCGCAACAGAATGTTTCTGCCCATCAACTAATTGCTATAAACGAACTAAATTAATCAGTCGTTCTGCGTTTGCTATATTTATCTGTCAATTAGATTCTGCTATAGTGCCGCCTCAGCCACCCTACATAAATTTGGGCAAATAGCATTGCTATTTACGCCCCTCAGAAATTGGAAATATAGGCTGATGACTCAGTTTCAAGGTTCGCACATTCTGTCGGTAAACCAATTAGATTTGGAAGCCGTTGAAAACGTTTTTTCCGTTGCTACTCGTATGACTCCCTACGCTTTAAGACAAAAACGTACCACGGTTTTAGATGGTGCTGTTTTAGGCAACCTATTTTTCGAACCGAGCACCCGTACTCGCGTCAGCTTTGCTAGTGCCTTTAGCCTACTTGGTGGCAGAGTGAATGAAACTGTCGGTATGGGCTCCTCCTCACTATCAAAGGGCGAGTCGTTATACGATACAGCTCGAGTACTCTCAAGCTACTCCGATGTGATTGCTATGCGTCACCCAGACTCTTTCTCTGTTAGCGAATTTGCTAAAGGTAGCCGCGTCCCCGTCATTAATGGTGGTGACGGCTCAAACGAGCATCCAACTCAAGCACTACTGGATCTATTTACCATTCAAAAAGAGTTAGCTGCTGGCGGCCGTGATATTAGTGGCATGAATATCGCTATGGTCGGCGATTTGAAATTTGGCCGCACGGTTCACTCACTTTCTCGCCTGTTATGTATGTATAAAGATGTCAGCTTCACACTCGTATCACCAAAAGAGCTAGCAATGCCTGACTCTGTGATCAATGACATTGCAAATGCTGGCCATAAGATCACAATAACAGACCAACTTGAAGGCAATTTAGATCGCGCTGATATACTCTATCTTACGCGTATTCAAGAAGAACGCTTCCCTTCTCAAGAAGAGGCGAACAAATACCGCGGTAAGTTCCGTTTAAACCAAAGTATTTATACACAACATTGCAAATCAAACACGGTGATCATGCATCCATTGCCACGAGACTCTCGTGAGCAAGCAAATGAATTGGATAACGATCTTAACGACCATCCAAATCTGGCTATCTTTAGACAAGCCGATAATGGTCTGCTGATCCGCATGGCACTGTTTGCACTGACGTTAGGTGTTGATACTCAACTTGAGCAATACGAACGTCCAGTTAATTGGTATTCACGAAAAGCTGATGTATAAATCGGCTATAGACTTTTAAGGATTAAAAATGACTCGTTCTGACGAACTATTTGAGCAGGCTAAAAAGACCATCCCAGGTGGCGTTAACTCTCCAGTACGTGCATTCTCTGGTGTAGGTGGCTCTCCGCGCTTTATCGAGAAAGCTGATGGCGCTTATATCTTTGATGCCGATGGCAAAAAATATATCGATTACGTCGGTTCTTGGGGACCGATGATCTTAGGTCACAACCACCCAAAAATTCGTCAAGCTGTATTAGCTGCGGTTGAAAACGGTCTATCTTTTGGTGCACCGACTGAACTTGAAATCACTATGGCTGAAAAAGTCATCGAAATGGTTCCATCAATTGAACAAGTTCGTATGGTGAGTTCTGGTACTGAAGCAACCATGAGTGCTATCCGTTTAGCACGTGGCTTCACTAACCGTGACAAAATACTTAAGTTTGAAGGCTGCTACCACGGCCACGCTGACTGCTTGCTAGTTAAAGCCGGTTCTGGTGCACTAACTCTGGGTCAGCCTAGCTCTCCAGGTATTCCTGAAGATTTTGCTAAGCACACCCTAACTGCAACTTACAACGATCTAGAATCAGTTAAGGCTATCTTCGAGCAATACCCAGAAGAGATCTCTTGTATCATCATCGAGCCTGTAGCAGGCAACATGAACTGCATTCCGCCAATCGACGGTTTCTTACAAGGTCTTCGTGCAATCTGTGATCAGTACGGTGCGCTAATGATTATCGATGAAGTCATGACAGGTTTCCGCGTATCGAAGAGCGGGGCACAAGGTCACTACGGCGTAACACCAGATCTTACTACGCTAGGTAAAGTGATCGGTGGCGGTATGCCAGTCGGTGCTTTTGGTGGTCGTAAAGATGTGATGCAGTTTATTGCGCCAACAGGCCCAGTTTACCAAGCAGGTACCCTATCTGGTAACCCAATTGCGATGTCTGCAGGTCTTGCTCAAATGGAAGCACTTTGTGAAGAAGGCGTTTACGAGCAACTAGCTGCTAAGACTCAGTACATTGCTGAAGGCTTTAAAGCGGCGGCTAACAAGCACGGCATTCCAATGGCAATCAACTACGTTGGCGGCATGTTTGGTTTCTTCTTCACTGATGAGGAAACTGTGACTAACTTTGCCCAAGTGACTAAGTGTGACACTGCGCGGTTTGCTGAGTTCTACCACCTAATGCTAGATGAAGGTGTTTACCTAGCACCTAGCGCTTATGAAGCAGGTTTCTTATCACTTGCTCATGGTGAAGAAGAGCTTGAAGCAACACTGGCAGCAGCTGACCGCGTATTTGCTAAACTAGCAAAAGCGTAATCAATAAGCTTAAGCGCTGTAGACTAAACGTGTAAAACGACACTTTCACAGCGAGCTCAATACAAAGGAACACTTGGCTAAGTGTTCCTTTTTTATATCTACTATTTACGACATGCCATACAGCGAGAAGCGATTCCAATTATTTCGCTATCATAATTTACAGCTATAGCGTGATTTAGCTAACCCTTCTGAAAAATAAGTAAAAGCTTAACTTAGTTAAGGTAAAAACCTAGATAACATCAAAAATGCAGAATCAATCACTACAGCAAGCCTTTGCACCACCACCAATATCACACTTTAAAACAAAATAAGAGCGACTTAACAGTTGTCATGCGTCTATTGCTGTGGTTTGATCTCGCCGCCTAACCTTAAAATAAACTTAATTTGGTGTATTCCGTGTCAGTTTAGGTACGCCATAACATCACCAATGTGAGTCGCCCTATGTTGTACGCATTTTTAATTTCGCTAGCAGTACTTGCTCTGTTAAGTATTGTGTTTGAAGAGATAACCCACCTCAATAAAGCAAAAACCACACTTTTCTTTGGCTGCATCTCCTGGATTGCCTTATTTATGGCCGCTGGCGATCCTACTCATGAGAAAATCATTGAACATCAGCTCAATGAAAATCTACTCGAGATTGCTACTCTCTGGTTATTTTTAATGTCGACAATGACCTTTGTTGCTTATCTCAACGCCAAGGGCATGATTCAAATATTGGTACAGAAGCTATTTCCACAGCGAGTTTCAGTGCGATTACTGATGATCCAAGTAGCCTTATTCTCGCTTGTGTTATCTGCAATTTGTGACAACGTTACCGCCACCTTAGTATCGCTGGGCTTGCTAACAACTTTTAAACTTGAAAAGCAGATGCGCCGCCGCATGGCAGTACTTATCATTTTTGCGGTCAATTCCGGCGGTGTCGCCTTGATAACGGGTGATGTCACCACCTTGATGATCTTCTTAGGCGGCCATGTGCGTATGTCTGAGCTACTGATGCTATTTGTGCCAGCAGCCGTGAGCGTGATGTTGTTAGCCGTATTGTTTTCATTAAAAGCTGAGGGTGAAGTCTGTACCAGCCCTATCACCAAGCAGGTTCGTTCCGTCGATGTGGTTATTGCGGTGATTTTCTTTGCCACTATCATCATGACCATGGCGCTCAACATCCTATTTGGGATCCCGCCAGTTCTGACCTTCTTAACTGGTCTTTCAGTAATGTTCTTAGTTGGTCATACAACGAGAAGTGATAAAGAGGAACTACAAATTCTTGAGTACATTCGCCAAGTTGAATACGACACACTACTGTTTTTCTTGGGCATTTTACTATTAGTTGGCATGCTTAAAGAGATAGGAACCTTGGATCTGCTCACCCAAGTGTATTCTCAATTTGACCCTAATATCTCTAACTTTGTCGCAGGTATAGGCTCTGCACTGTTAGATAATGTCCCGTTAACGGCAGCACTACTTAAAGCCGAACCAATACTCAACACACCAGAGTGGTTAGGGCTCACTTACGCTGTAGGTGTTGGTGGTTCGCTACTGGTGATAGGCTCTGCAGCGGGAATTATAGCGATGAGCAAGGTTAAGGAGCTTACCTTTGTCAGCTATCTTAAATATGTCCCAGCGTTGACCCTTTGTTACAGCGTGGGCTACGGTTTAACCCTATTTTTGGCGTATCATCTATATGGTTAACAGCTAACCTGTTGTATTTTAGCCCGAAAACCAAAAGGCCTAACAATGTTAGGCCTTTTGTTGCTGTAATTGAATGCTGTAATTGCCTGTATCGGTATAAGCTTTAAATGGCTGGGACCTTAAACTCCGTACCTTCAATAGCAAGCACTACATCCCTTGGCCTTATCTCAACGATTGTCAGCTTACCTTGAATGCTATCGCCTTCTTGCAGCTCAGCGCCATCAACGTTTAGCCAACGGTTATCAGGCACGCTCGAGTAGACATGGGCATTAATATTAAATTCAGGTACTTGTAACTGTAATCCCGCAGGTAATTGTCCATATTTGGGGATAGCATCTGACTTGGGTGTCGTTGGAATCGGATCTAGCTTTTCCTCCGTCACCGGACTTGCAACCGCATTTTCACGTTCAACATCTTTAAGCGCCGCTTCAAACGCCGCTAACAAGTTATTATTGTTATCAGCTGGCTTTTCACGCTCTAGACCAACATCATTTGCTGCGTATTCAACTTGATACTTCAAAGACTCAAGCAGCTCATCGCCACGCTTATTGCTATGCGCCCCTAAAATAATCGGCTCATCAGCACTCAATTGCTGTGATGATGTCTGCGTCCCCTGCCTTGAAGAGTTCTGGTTTATTCTCGCTTGCTGCGAGCCACTGTGCTCTACACTCTCTTGTGCACTAAGCAATGCAGCCATTAAGTCATTAGATTGCGGCTTTGAGGTCACAAATTGAGTTTGGTTCGCACTGGGTGACTGCCCTACATTGCGTACAGTTGCGGCTTGGGTCTCAAAAGCCTGAGCCACTGGCAACGCCACCTTTCCCGCTAAGCGGACTTCAGAGATAAGCTCGCCGCGACTTGATTCTGGTTCTGGTTCTAGTTCTGATTGTAATTGTAATTGTCGTTGTGGCTGTAGTTGTGATGATGACGCTTTGGCTGAAACTGGTTTACCGTTCACGCCTAAGGTTTGCACAACCGCTCCAGCTTCTGGATATAGCACGCGGCTTAACAGCCAGGCCGCTAGAATCATTAGCAATAGTGAACAGGTAAAAATAACAGCAAACCTTGCACTCTTGCTCGTCTGTCTTTCTCTGTACTGCGCTCTTGGAGTCAATACAACATCATGTGTTATCGCTTGAGACTGCTGCTTATCTCGCGTCACTGCATCGAGTAAAATCGACATTAATACAACCTTTTGTCTTGGCCTAAACGCGGGCCGGCATCACTTAAATATAAGTTGATCTGTACAAGCGTTTGCGCACCTGCGATACCATCAGCAATCAAACCATGTTGGCGTTGAAACGCCTTTAACTTTTGCTCTAACTCTGGATCAAAGCTGTTTACTAATCGAGGCGAGGTGTCGGTAACACGCGCTAAACTGTTTTCTAGCCACTGGATTTGGGCTTGATTAGCTAACTGTCCAATCTCTTTTGGCTGATTCTTTGGCGCTTGCCACAAGATCTCGAAGGTACCGGTAAAGTGACGGTTAAACCAGTCTCGACTTATCCATAATTGTTGCTCATCAAGTTGTAGCAAGATTTGATCACCCTGCCTTGAAACCACTGTGCCATAGAAAGCTTGCTGATTATCATCAGCTAAATACACCACAGCAGGATAATTAAGGCGGACTAAAGAGTGCCAATTACCTTGCTGCTGGAAACAATCAAGCCCCTGCTGTTTTGCAGCCTGACATGCAGATAAACCAATATAAGGCACCTTGCCCCACAAACCTAAAATGCTGGCATAAGCGGTATCAATATCACGACTTTCAGAGATAGCAGTATTGAGTACACGCTGGCTACTGCTTAACTGGCGGCGACTGTCCTCCTGTTTAGTCATGCTGACATCAGCCACTGCCGCAGTTTGTGTGGCTTCAACACTTGAAAAAGCGCTTGGCAAGCCACTTGAGCCTGATGGACTAAACAGATAAAACGCAACACCAAAGGTTGCAACAAGCGATGCAGCGACTGCAACAGGCAGTAATACACTTTTTTTCTCAGGCTCTTCACCTAAGACTTCAGCCGATGCTAAGCGCACCATCTTATTATCAATCGGCACTTTAGATTGCGCGTAGCTGGCCATAAGTGCCCTCTCACACAACAAGTTGATTAATCTTGGAATACCGCCGCTGTACTTGTGTAACGCCTTGATTGCGCTTTTGTGGAACAGCGGCTCATGACGTCCAGCCACTTGAAGTCGATGCTGCACATACAAGGCAACCTCCTCAAGCGTTAGCGGCAATAAATGATAACGAGCAGTAATTCGTTGTGCTAACTGACGCAGCTCTTGTCTTTTAAGTAATTGCTGTAGTTCTGGCTGCCCGATCAAAATCACTTGCAGTAGTTTTTTGGTATCAGTCTCTAGATTCGTCAACAGCCTTAACTGCTCAAGTACTTCGGCTCGAAGGTGCTGCGCTTCATCGATGATCAATACCGTATTGCGGTCTTTGCTGTGATTATCAAGCAAGAACTTACTGATTAAGTCTGTAAGCTGCTTTAGGCTTGGGTTGTCGCCATAAACAATGCCGAGCTCATCACACAAGGTTGCCAGTAATTCAGACTCGGTCAATGACGGGTTTAAAATAAATGCCGTATCGGTATTATCTGGAAGCTGCTGTAACAAACAACGTGAAACGGTGGTCTTGCCGGTACCTACTTCACCCGTTAGCAATACAAAGCCACCGGTTTCACCTAGCCCATAGGTAAGATGGGCTAAAGCCTCTCTATGGCGATCACTCAAAAACAGATAGTGAGGGTTCGGCGCGATAGAAAACGGATTATCATTTAAGCCAAAGAAAGCCTTATACATGCGAGCTTTTATCCTTTTAAAACCTGTAAAGCCAACCACAAGTGATGGGTTGGATTGTTTATGCACACGAGTTAGAGTACGTTTAGAGATGAATTGCCAATTAATACTTTTAACCTGCATTCGCCAACAAACGCGAGCGTTTCACTTCGACTTAAGCGCTAGCATGAGCACAAACCATAAGCATAAACGTAGAATTAAGACTCACGTTAAAGCCAAGGGCTATGCTTGTCAAAATTTGCTTTAACTTATTCAGCTAAAGTAAGCTCAATATCAAATTGAGACGCATATCTTGCCAGTAATCGTCCCATATTCGCTATCATAAGCCCTAAAGGCACAATCGTTCCGTGCTACACTCCCACCTAAGTTACTTAGCGAGAAACCTTGTGAAAATTTACCTAGTTGGCGGCGCCGTCCGCGACACATTACTCAACCTAGATGTGAAAGACCATGACTATATGGTGGTTGGCGCAACACCGCAGCAGATGCTTGCACTTGGTTACAATCAAGTAGGTAAAGACTTCCCGGTATTTTTACACCCTAAAACGGGGCAAGAACATGCGCTTGCACGCACTGAGCGTAAAACGGCCGCCGGTTATGGTGGTTTCAGTGTTGACGCTGCACCGAACGTGACCCTAGAGCAAGACCTGCTCCGCCGAGATTTAACCATTAATGCTATCGCCCAGGATGACGATGGGAAGTTATATGACCCATATAATGGCGTAGCGGATATAGAAAAGCGCATTTTAAGACACGTATCAGATGCATTTATCGAAGATCCGTTGCGAGTACTTCGCGTTGCACGCTTTGCCGCTCGCTTCCACTCTCTTGGGTTCACTATTGCGCCTGAAACCATTAATTTGATGACTAAAATAAGCCAAAGCGGTGAGCTTGAAGCCTTAACGGCTGAACGTGTCTTCGTCGAATTAGATAAGGCATTAGCCACCGATAGCCCACAGGTATTTTTCAAAGTATTAAGAGCTTGCGGCGCACTTGCAGTGCTATTTCCTGAGATTGAAGCCCTATTTGGCATTGAACAACCTCAAAAATGGCACCCAGAGATCGATACCGGCATTCACACTTTAATGGTACTTGAGCAAGCTGCTAAGCTGACAAAAGATAACGCTGTAAGGTTTGCTGCACTGGTACACGATTTAGGTAAAGCCCTTAGCCCGAAAGAGCATCTACCTAAACATTATGGACATGGCCAAAAGGGCTTACCACTCATTAAAGCGCTCTGTTTACGCATTCGAGTGCCTAATGAATATCGCGATCTTGCACTCTTGGTTAGCGACCAGCATCAAAATATTCATAACATAACCGAGCTTAGAGCCGACACCATCGTCAAACTATTTGATAAAGCAGATTTTTGGCGTAAGCCACAACGTCTACTGCAACTACTTATCGCTTGCGAAGCCGATAGTAAAGGTCGAGCGGGATTAGAATTAACCCCTTACCCTCAGGCGGATTACCTTAAGCAGTGTTTTTTAGCGGCTTCAGCTGTTGAGGTTAAGTCAATCATAGAGCAAGGCTATAAAGGCGCGGCGATCCGAGAGCAATTAAATATCGCTAGAATTATGGCTGTTCAGGCCATCAAGGACTTACACTAATTTTGATATAAATAAAAAACTCATCAAAAGTTCATACTTTTGGTCTAGTATTAGAGTTGTGTTAAATATGTATAATTTACACTTAGCTTGCAGTTGCGGTAATTTTCGCTAAGTTATTCAGGCCTTAGCGTTAAAATGCATAGCAAAATTTTTTGTCTGTGACATAATTAACCAGTTCAGTTGTCATGTGCAGCTGTACTTATTTAATCCAACCTAAATAAAGGGAATTCCCGATGAATAAAAAAGTACTTTTGATTGCTGGTGTAGCAATGACTGCCCTTCTAGGTGGCTGTGCAAACACTACTGCTCTTGAAGAAAGCGTTGCAAACCTAGGTAACAAAGTTGACCAGCTTTCAGCTGAAGTTAGCTCTCTAAAGTCAGATCACGCTAAAATGTCTGCAGACATCAACGATGCAGCTGCTGTAGGCGTTGCTGGTCTTGCTGAAGCAGAACGTGCTAACGCGCGTATCGACAACATCGCTTCTTCTTACAAGAAGTAATATGTTTGGAATTTGGCCTAATTTTTATTCAGGCTAACTCCCAAGGCTTGGTTTCAGGTATTGCACTTGACCAAGCCTTAAATTTATCTGCAGTATCATTTTCCCAGCAAACCTCCCAACAGCTAATTACTATCCATTTACCGCCGCCTAAAACAAAACGTTAGCGCTAGTGTGTGATATCAATGCAGTCATGAAAGTGCAGACAATAAAAAAGCGCCCAATATGGATAATGCCGTTCACTTAAGGTGAACGGCATTTTTATTTTTGGCATACCGTTGAGGCCTTGGTTTTACTGTTCTGGGGA